>JAQVON010000058.1 GCA_028702595.1 Mariniphaga sp.
AGCCTTCAGCAAAGCAGGCATAGCAATTCCTCCCACTGAATTTACCGCATCAACAGCAACCGAAAACCGGGCAGCTTCAATGGCAGCCTGGTTCACCAGTTCCAGATCCAGCACTTTTTGAATATGTATAGCGGTATAATCTTTTTCAGTTATGGTTCCCAGTTCATCAACACCGGCAAATGTATAACTATCATTTTCAGCCAGATCAAGTACTGCTTCACCATCTGCAGCGCTTAAAAACTCACCCTTTGCATTCAACATTTTCAATGCATTCCATTGTTTGGGATTATGACTGGCAGTGAGGATCAATCCCCCATCGGAATTTTCTTCTATTACAGCAATTTCAGTTGTAGGAGTTGTTGCCACTCCGATATTTATCACGTCGCATCCCATACCAGTAAGGGTAGCCACAACAATCGCACTTACCATTCCACCCGAAATGCGGGCATCACGCCCCACCACAATTCTCAGTTTTTCTTTATGGCACGACTGTTTCAACCAGGCAGCATAGGCAGCTGAAAACTTCACTATATCCAAGGGACTCAGTCCCTCACCGGGCTTCCCTCCAATAGTACCCCGTATTCCCGAAATTGATTTTATTAATGTCATTTTTTTTTATTAAGTCTGCAAAAATAACAACCCCTGAACGAATACAACAATCAAAAACTATTAATTATCAATTCATCTCATTAAAATTAATCGTTTTCAAAAATATCAGATGGAACTCGCATATCTTTAATCATGATTTTTGTATCATAAACCGTCATGCCCGCTTCGTAATTCGTAATTCACTATGGTTCTACTCGTTTGGGGTATGATTTGTCATAATCGTTTCATCCAACTCAGACAACGTTTGGGTTAAGCGGGTAAGATAATTCCCGTATAGCTTGCGAAATCCCCAGCGCAATAAAAGAAAAATTCCCCCTACAATAATAGAGAGTACAATCAGACCAATACTACAAGCAATAATCCATCCTCCGGGAGTTACATCAGAAAAAGGAATCCCCTGGCTCTCCACACCAATGGTCATTCCGGTATACATTCCAAAAATAAAAGAAATAGCTATGGAGATGGAAAAAATAAAAAGGGCAAGATAGAACAACTTCTGATAGATGCGAAGTGTGCCAATAATTTTTATCAAAGTTCCGCGCAAGTTGCAGGTGATATCACAACTCTTCTTCACCCGGTAATATTTCACCACAAAAAAAATGAATGTAATCACGATAAAAACATTGCTGAATAGGTTCAGCCATTCCATCCATAAAGGAAACTGAATTTCAGCATCCAAATTCCTTATAAAGCTGGGGGTATATACAAAATCATCGAGAACGAATAAAATGACAAGTACAAAAAGGAAAACAAATCCCAGACGCACATTCCGTTCGATATGATCGATCAGAGACCCTGTTCTGGTACGCAACAACTCACTGATCTGCTCCTCATTCCATTCTTTTTCAGGAGACAGTTGTTCCCAGGTTTTTTTTAATTCTTCTAACTTCATGAAAATAAAATTAAATAATTGTATTGCATTTTTTCATGGTCACTTAATGGGTATTTTATCCTCCTCATTCATCAGTATCTTCAATTTTTTCTTTATTCTGTTCATTTTTACCCTCACATAGTTTTGGGTGATCCCTGTAATTTCTGCTATTTCTTCATATTTTTTATTTTCGAGAAACAGCAGAACAATTGACTTTTCCACTCCGGTCAATTGAGCCACAGCGCGATGTAGTTGTTTTATATTTTCCTCGGTTTCATACTCAGGGTTTTCATCGGCCATTTGAAAATTTTCAACTGACAGGCTGTTTTGATCTGGTCTTCTTTTATTCTTGCGAAAGGAAGTAATTGCGGTATTAAGTCCTACTCGATACATCCAGGTAGACACCTTTGACTCATTCCTAAAAGATGGATAGGACTTCCATAGTTGCGCAATTATTTCCTGAAAAAGATCATTTCTGTCTTCTTCTCTATCGCAATACATATTACAAACCTTATGTATTATTCCTTGATTTACGCGTATTATATGTAAAAAATCTCTTTCCAATACTGAACAATTGGTAGGTTGTATTTCAGAATAATTACAATCAGGAATAGGAATCTATGGTGTTTACTACAGTCGTTGTACAGTCATCCCTCCATCCACCATCACTACCTGTCCTGATGAATAGGGCATCATTCCGGTTGCCAGTGCAGCAGCGGCTTTCCCCACATCTTCGGGCATTCCCCAGCGTTGTTGGATACTAAGTCCCTGTTCAAATAGCTGATCATATTTCCGGATGACTCCAGAAGTCATATCTGTTTTGATTACACCGGGACGAATTTCATAAACCGGGATATTGAATTCACCGAGCCGGGCAGCCCACAGTTTTGTAGCCATGGCAATGCCTGCTTTGGAAATGCAATATTCTCCGCGATCAACAGAAGCTACAGTAGCTGAAACTGATGATACATTAATGATACAACAGAAGAGTTCCGGATTATTCTTTTTAATTTCCACCATATGCCTGGCAAACATACGGGTAAGGAAGTACGGACCTTTCAGGTTTGTATCCAAAACTTCATCAAAGATATCCTCAGCTGCTTCCAGGATATCTCTGCGTTCACGGGGAGCTATTCCGGCATTATTCACCAGCACATTCACATGGCCAAATGCTGCTGTCACCTGATGAAAAACATCGTCTCTCTCTTCTCTGTTGGCAACATTTCCACGAACATAAATTACATTTGATCCCTCTATTCTCAAATCACGAATGACCTCCTGTACTGAATCGTCAGGCCTCACTCCGTTAATGGCCAGGTTGAAACCATTTTTTGCCAGCTCTTTGGCTATGCCAAAACCAATACCCCGTGATCCACCTGTTATGAGTGCTGTTTTATTCATATCCTATTTTAGTTAGTTGCGGTATTTTTTAAAGGAACAATCCTCAGTAAATTATTTCCAGCAATTGACAACTGTGACTGACAACTGTGACTGACAACTGTGACTGATCACCACAATTTCCTAATGAATATCAGGTATCTCCATCCACCTCTTTTTTGTCCAGCTTTCCAGTCCTTTTTCAGCCAGTTGCACGCCTTTGGCGCCTTCGAGCAGGTTCCACGGGAAAGGATCATTTTTCACCACATGTTTCAGAAAGAATTCCCACTGTGTTTTAAAAGCATTGTCGTAGTTTTCCTGTTCCGGCACTTTGCTCCAGCCTTCGAAAAAGTTGATAGGTTGCGGAATATCGGGATTCCAAACCGGTTTCGGGGTATTTCCGTAATGCTGGGTATAGCAATCTCGCAGACCGGCTACGGCAGAACCTTTGGTTCCGTCCACCTGCAGGGTGAGTAAATCGTCGCGGCGAACACGTGTCACCCAGGAAGAATTAAAATGTGCAATCACATCGTTTTCCAATTCAAAAGTGGCATAGGCCGAATCGTCGGCAGTGCAATGGTAAGGGATTCCCTTTTCATCTACCCGTTCGGGGATATGGGTAGCACCAAGGCAAAAAACGCCTTTCACCTTTCCGAATAAATTGTCGAGCACATAACGCCAATGGCATAGCATGTCCACAATAATACCGCCGTCATCCTCCTTGCGATAGTTCCAGCTTGGACGTTGAGCAGGAACGGTATGTCCCTCAAAAACCCAGTAGCCAAATTCTCCCCGCACGGAAAGAATTTTCCCAAAAAAGTCGTTATCTATCAGCCGTTTCAGCTTTAAAAGGCCTGGAAGCCAAAGTTTGTCCTGCACGACGCCATGTTTTACACCTGCTTCTTCGCAAAAATGGTAAAGATCTAATGCTGTTTGAGTATCCACTGCAACTGGTTTTTCGCAATAGATATGCTTTCCTGCTTTTGCAGCTTTTTTTACCGCATCGGCACGGCGCCCAGTGGTTTGGGCATCGAAATAAACGGAAAAAGATGGGTCATTCATAACCGAATCCAAGTCGGTTGTCCATTTATTAATACCCGAAATTTCAGCCAGCTTTTTCAGCTTGATTTCATTACGACCCACCAAAACCGGGTCGGGCATAATAAACTCCTGGGGGCTCACCTGCACACCACCCTGTTTTATAATTTCAACAATCGAACGCATCAGATGCTGATTGGTTCCCATCCGGCCGGTTACGCCGTTCATAATAATTCCTACTTTGTGTACTGTCATATTAAGTAAATTTCAAGTATGCATTTTTAATTTTTTCAAGATACATGTTTTGATCCATCGCCCAGTATTTATCCGAGAAAATTTCCACTTCGTTATACCCGGAAAAACCTGTTTCCTCCACCCAGCCTCTGATTTGAGGAATATTAATACAGCCGTCACCCATCAGTCCGCGGTCGTTCAAAAAATCTTTAGAAGGCACATTCCAGTCGCACACATGAAACGCAAAAAGTTTTCCGTTTCGGCCGCACCGGATGATTTCCCGCTGTAGGTTAGGATCCCACCAAAGATGATATACATCAACCGCGACACCCACAAATTCTGAGTTGATTTCTTCGACCATATTGTTGGCCTGTTCCAGTGTATTTATTGCAGACCGGTCGCCGGCATACATGGGGTGCAACGGTTCGATAGCCAGTTTCACACCTGCCTTTTGTGCTTGTGGCAGAATTTGTAGAATACTTTCCTGAATTTGTTCGCGCGACTTTTCAAGTGATTGTGCCGGATCGGCACCGCTAACCAGGACGAGGACGGGAGCGCCCATTGCCGCTGACTGTTCTATTGCCCACAAATTGTCATCCACTGCCGTCTGACGTTTCTCTTTTTGCACCGATGGGAAAAATCCACCCCGGGCAATAGAAACTACCTGCATATCGTAATCATTAAGCATCACACGGGCTTCCCGCAGGTTTTGCCCTTCGAGCACATTTCGCCAGATGGTTATTCCACAGATTCCGGCAGCACTAAAGTTCTCAACACATTGACGCAAATCCCAGGGCTTGGTGGTCATGGTATGAACAGCTAGTTTTGAAAAATCGGTTATTTTTTTTGTCATTTCAATTTGCTTTCGTCCAATTATACACAAATTTACCAGACTGCATATTCATTATAAATGTTTTTGACAAATTTAAACAAGATGACTGACAGTTGATTATAATTATTCCATTAACAATGATGGAACCAGTTTTCCAAAAAAAGTCAGGTATTCCTCTTTTTGAATAATCCGCTGCAAGTACAGTGCTACTTCTCTGGCATGATAATCGCCCCACATAGAGGATTCACCGCAAGCGATTTCTTGGCCCGCGGGAACAAAATCCCATCCGTTAGGCTGGTGGTAGATACTGTGTAGTATCAGTCCCTGATGGCTTGGATCGGTACTCAGGTAGGGATGATCCATCAAAGCATTTAAAACGGTTAGTCCTGCCTGCCAATATTTTCTCCCCTCAACTTCTTCTTTATTATTTTTCAGCCATTTACCCAGCCGCAGCAATCCCTGCGCACCGATGGCTGCAGCGGAGCTATCAACCGGTTCCCATGGGTTGTAGGGGTCAGCCGGGCGGTTCAGGTAATCGCCCAGTCTGTAAAGGTTCGGTGCTCCGGTATCCCAGTATGGGATGCCGTCAACAGGCGTATTGGTGATATAAAAATCGCAGGTTGCCCGGGCCGCTTTCAGCATCATCCGTTCAGTTTCTTCTTTTTCGCCAAAGGACTCCAAATCCGGAATATTGAAATGCTGAAATGCTTCCAGTTCTTCGGCAAACCCCAGCATTGCCCATGCCAGTCCACGTGTCCATGTGGAAAAGCCGGAGTAGCCTTGCTGCGAATTGGGGCATCTGAAATTTCCGTCGTTCACATTAAAAATACTTTCATGAGCAGTTCTTCCCCAATCATCGTATCGATCGCGTCCTTCTCCGTAAAAAACGGAGTATTTTGCCGTAGCTGAAATATGTTGAACTGCCCTTTCCAGCAAGGAAATTTTTTCATCATTTTCACCTGGCAGCAGATGACCTAACAGGTGAGAAGTCACTAATATCCTACACGAACGGATGGTATCCACGAACAAGGAATGGGGCCCGTTAAACGAATATATAAATCCACCGTCTTTAATTTTTGTCCAGCGCCCCGCCTGCACGGCTCCCGAAACTTTGAGGGCCAGTTCATAAAAATGCTTTTCCCATTCATTGAACGGAATTTTGCCTTCGTTCATCAGCCGCAGCAAATTTCCATAAGTACTCAGGTTATTAAAACCATGGTCATGAACCCCCGTGTGACTTAAATGCGGAGCCATTTTTTCCAGGGTATGTTTTCTTCCGGACTCCAGAAAAGCCACAACACCAGTGGCATCATACTGTAAAAGAGAAGAACCATATTGAAAGCCTTGCGTCCACTCAGTCCATCCCCGGGTAGTATATCTACCGTCAACTGTAAAAACAGGTGAGCCTTTTGATGAATCAAAATGCTGCTCTATCAGTCTGATCTTTTCAGCTGACAGCTCCCAGAAATAATTCAACTTTTTCTTTAAATCAGCCGGTTGAATTTGAAAATCTATCTCCATCATCTTACCAATTTTGATTTACCGATGTAAAATTAACAGAACGATTAGAAAAAATGAGGGATTTTGAACTAAATTTGCGGGATTTCAGTTCATCAAAGCATTTTATCATCACTCATGTCGAAAATAAAAACATACGAAGAGATCAATCAGAAGCTGAAGCAGGGGAAAGCAGTTGTGCTCACTGCGGAGGAAGTGTCGCAGCTGGCGAAACATGCCAGTCCGGCAGAAATTGTTGAAAAAGTAGATGTTGTCACCACGGCCACATTTGGAGCAATGTGCTCATCAGGAGCTCTCATCAATTTCGGTCATCCCTCCCCTCCCATACGTATGGAAAAGATCAGGCTGAACGGCGTTCCCTGTTACGAAGGATTGGCAGCGGTTGACGGCTACATTGGGGCTACTGCGTGTGACCCGGACACTCCGGCTTATGGAGGAGCACATGTCATTCAGGATTTACTGGAAGGGAAAGAAGTGGTATTAGAAGCCTGGGGAAAAGGAACCGATTGTTATCCGAGGAAACACATATATACCTCAATACATATCAACACCATCAATGAATTTACCCTGTTCAATCCTCGAAATGCCTATCAGAATTACAATGTGGCAGTGAACACCACAAAAAGAATGATCCACACCTATATGGGAACATTACTTCCCAACATGAGGAATGCCACCTATTCAACATCGGGAGAGCTGAGTCCTTTGCTGAATGACCCTGAGTTACGAACCATAGGCATTGGCACGCGAATATTTCTTTGTGGAGCGCAAGGGTTTGTAGTGTGGAATGGCACTCAGTTTAACACATCACGTCCCAAAAACAAATTCGGTGTTCCGGTTACCAACGCAGCAACTATTGCTGTCATGGGAAACCTGAAGGAGATGTCGCCGGAATACCTGCAGGCAGTTTATTATGAGAAATATGGAGTAAGCATGTTTGTGGGTATTGGCATCCCAATCCCTGTTCTTGACGAAGACCTGGCCAGACGGGTATCCATAGCAAACAGTCAAATAGAAACATCGGTACTGGATTACGGAACGGAAGGCATGCCAAAACTGGATCAGGTTACCTACGAACAACTGCAATCGGGATATATACGAGTAAAAGGGAATAAAATACGCACTGCTCCGGTCTCAAGCCTGGCAAAAGCCCGAAAAATTGCACAAGAGTTAAAAGTCCAGCTTCAGAATGGTCAGTTTGAAATTTCAAAACCGATACAGCTATTTCCAAAAAACACCTCGTTGAAACCTTTAAAAGAAACGGAGGCAGAAAATGGTTAAAAAAAGATACATACTGAATTTCCCTCCTGAAAGTGGTGACAAACCGTTAAGTTATCATCTGGTACGTGATTATGACATCCGGATTAATATATTAAAAGCTGAAGTATATCCGGGAAAGCGGGGAAGCCTGTTACTTGAATTACAAGGGAAAAAGGAAAATATTGAGAAGGGTGTAAAATACCTGACCGACCAACATGTTGTTTGTGAACCGTTGGAAAAGCGTATTCACTTTGAAGAGAAAAAGTGTATTGATTGTGGCAATTGTACAGCCGTATGTTTTGCCGGGGCACTTACCATGAACCGGGAAACCTGGAAACTGGAATTTGACAAAAGCAAATGTGTGGTATGTGAGCTATGCATTCCCGCTTGCCCTCTGCACCTGTTTGAAATCGATTTTAAATAAACTTACATCGGAGGTGAGTTATGGTTTTGAAAATATGGATAACCCAAAGTATCAGCCAAGGAACTACCGGCAAAAATTTAACAACCTTCGTTTTACAGGATTTCAGGTAAGTTATCTGGAGACTGATCTTTGGATTGGAGTTGACCCGGGATCCTATCGGGAGACGATGAAAAGAGTTACTGAATCGCGAATTATTGAATTACGGCAGACACTGGATGATTACATCGCATCCGATCCCGGGTTTGCCACAAGTCTGACCCCCTTCCGACCTTCAAAAGCAGCTCCACCGGAAGTCAAAGAGTTAACCGGCGCTTCATCCCTGGCAGGAATAGGCCCCATGGCATCAGTAGCCGGGTTATTCTCCAGGGAAGCGGGGAAAGTGATTTGTGAAAATTTCCCGGTAAAAGAGTTGGTTGTCGAAAACGGAGGTGATATTTTTGTCCTGTTAAAAGAGGAACTTGTTCTTTCTGTTTTTGCCGGAGACTCACCTCTGTCTGAAAAAGTGGGCATGATTATTCCTGCAGAAATGAAAGAAATAGGTATTTGTACATCATCAGGCACAGTAGGTCCATCACTCAGTTTTGGCCAGGCAGATGCCGTGGCTGTCGTATGCAAAGATGTTCTGCTTGCTGACGCGTTTGCTACAGCGCTGGGAAATAAAGTCAAATCGCCCGAGTCTATTCATCGGGTATTGGAAATTTCTGAGAAATTCCCGGAAATTATTGCGGTAGTCATTATCTGTGAAGACAAGGTCGGGGTCAGGGGAGAACTTGAAATAAAATTATTAAAATGAACAAACCGAACAGGAAGCAGCACCTTCAGCTACATCCTGTCCAAGCAGAAAATTAAAAATTATGGGAATTAAAAAAGATATACAAAAAGAACTCCAATCACGTGTTCTTGTGATGGACGGGGCTATGGGATCCCTTCTGCAGGAATACAAACTTTCAGAGGAAGATTACCGCGGCAGGATCCTTATGGATGCGACCCATGATCAGAAAGGCAATAATGATATCCTTTCGCTTACCCAGCCCGACATCATCTTTGGAATCCATTGCAAGTATCTGGAAGCAGGGGCTGACATTATTCTGACCAACACGTTTAATGCCAACAGCATATCGCAGGCTGATTACCAAACGCAGCATTTGGTGTATGAGATGAACCTGGCTGCGGCAGAGATTGCCGACAAGGCAGCAGAAAGGTATTCTGTTTCCCATCCTTCAAAACCCCGTTTTGTTGCGGGAACTCTTGGACCAACCAACAAAACACTTTCCTTGTCGCCCGACGTGAACGACCCCGGTTATCGGGCAGTAACATTCGATGAAATAAAAGCTGCCTATTCGGAACAGGTGAAAGGACTCGTTGACGGAGGAGTTGATTTACTGCTCATAGAAACCATTTTTGACACGCTAAACGCCAAAGCGGCCATTTTTGCCATTGAAGAAGTTTTGGAAGAGAGAAAAATGCGGCTGCCATTGATGATTTCGGGAACCATTACCGATGCCAGCGGACGAACCTTGTCAGGGCAAACCCTGGAGGCATTTTTAAATTCCGTGTCACACATCGACCTGTTGAGTATTGGACTGAATTGTTCACTTGGTGCAGCAGACCTGCAGCCGTATGTAAAAGAACTATCTCAAAAAGCTCCTTTTTTTATCAGTGCACATCCCAATGCCGGGTTGCCTAACCAGTTTGGAGAATATGATGAAACCCCGGAGATCATGGCCGGTCACATCAGTAAATATCTAAACAATGAATATGTAAACATCATTGGCGGATGTTGTGGAACTACTCCTGAGCATATCCGAAAATTTGCACAAATGGCTGCACAAGCTAAACCTCATCCTGTTGTTTCCGGGGATAACCAGACCAGACTGAGTGGGCTTGAACCGGTTACACTCACCTCGGAAGTGATCTTTTTGAATATTGGAGAGCGATGCAACGTGGCAGGATCCCGCAAATTTGCACGGCTTATCCGTGAAAAAAAATATGAAGAAGCGCTTGTGATTGCCCGCGACCAGGTGGAAAACGGAGCTCAGGTGATTGACGTCAACATGGATGACGCCATGCTCGACGCCGAGAAAGAGATGGTAACCTTCCTGAACCTGATGATGGCAGAACCCGACATTGCAAAGCTCCCCGTGATGATCGACTCCTCAAAATGGAATGTTATTGAAGCCGGATTGAAGTGTTTGCAGGGAAAGGCAATTGTGAACTCCATCAGCTTAAAAGAAGGAGAAACGCAATTCATCGAACAGGCAAAATTAATTAAACGCTTTGGGGCAGCAGTTGTTGTGATGGCTTTCGACGAAAGCGGCCAGGCCGATTCCTACAAACGACGGATTGAAATTTGCCAGAGAGCTTACAAACTTCTGACTGAAAAAATACATTTCCCTCCCCAGGACATCATTTTTGACCCCAATGTGCTGACTATCGGAACAGGTATTGAAGAGCACAACAATTATGCCCTGGATTTCATTCATGCAGTGAAATGGATTAAAAACAACCTGCCCTTTGCAAAAACCAGCGGGGGGATTAGTAATGTTTCCTTTTCATTCCGGGGGAATGATCTGGTTCGTGAAGCCATGCATTCGGTTTTCCTGTATCATGCTATTCGTGCCGGTCTCGATATGGGAATCGTAAACCCGGGAATGCTGCAAATTTATGATGAGATACCCAAAGACCTGTTGGAGAAAATTGAAGACCTGGTACTAAACCGCAGAGATGATGCCACTGAACAACTACTGGAATTTGCGCAACAGATCATACAGGAAGATAAAAAGGAAGAAAAAAAAGATGACTGGCGCGATTTGTCTTTGGAGAAAAGACTGGAAGTTGCCCTGGTAAAAGGCATCCCCGACTTTGTTGAAGACGACATGGCTGAAGCACTTAAGAAATACCAACCGGCACTCACCATTATTGAAGGGCCGTTGATGGACGGGATGAATGTAGTTGGCGAACTCTTCGGTACAGGGAAGATGTTCCTGCCGCAGGTCATTAAATCGGCCCGAGTCATGAAAAAAGCAGTTGCTTATCTCCTCCCCTGGATTGAAGCCGATAAAGCTAAAATGAAAGATACCAGCAGGCAGAAAAAAATCCTCCTGGCAACAGTAAAAGGCGACGTGCACGATATTGGGAAAAATATTGTAGGAGTAGTGCTGGGCTGCAACAATTATGAAATTATTGACCTGGGAGTAATGGTTCCCAATGAAAAAATCCTGGAAACTGCCGATAAAGAGAAAGTGGATATTATTGGATTGAGTGGCTTGATCACCCCATCACTGGAGATCATGGTCGATTTCGCCAAAGAGATGGAACAGCGAAAAATAACCATTCCCCTATTGATTGGCGGAGCAACTACTTCAAAGATACATACCGCCGTAAAAATAGCCCCGGAATATTCACATCCTGTGATACATGTAAAAGATGCCTCACTGGCTGTAAATGTGGTTTCAAACCTTATAGCAGGAAATACCAGCTATCTTCAATCGGTAAAAAATGATTACGAACAGATCAGGCAATTCCAGGTGCAACGTAAACCTAAAGAGTACCTAAGAATTGAAGAAGCTCGTGCCAACAAGTTGCGGATCGACTGGGAGCGGGATCATGTTTATAAACCAAATTTCACGGGAGTAAAACATCTGATTGATTACCCGCTGGAGGAGTTACGGAACTTTATTGACTGGACATTCTTTTTTCTTGCCTGGGGTATGAAGGGGCATTATCCACAGATATTAAACGATGAGCAGCAGGGGGAAGCTGCCCGGAAGCTTTTTGCCGAAGCCAACGAACTGCTTGATGAGATCATTGAAAAAAAGATGCTGCAGGCGAATGCTGCTTTTGGTATCTGGCCGGCAAATGGCGAAAATGATGATATTGTGCTCTATCAGGATGAGAAGAACCTCAAAGAAGCTGGCCGGTTTTATCACCTCCGCCAGCAGGAACACAAAAAGGGAGGTGCCTTCAACCTGTGCCTGGCCGATTTTATTGCCCCGGTTGATTCGGGAATAATGGATTACGTTGGTGGGTTTGCCACTACCGCAGGAATTGGTATTGAGCCGTGGAAAGAAAAATTCCGCCAAGACCACAACGACTACAAAGCTATTATGCTCGAAGCACTTGCCGATCGACTAAGTGAAGCTTTTGCTGAACTGCTGCACCTGAGGATAAGAAAAGAATTCTGGGGATATGTTCCCCAGGAAAGCCTGTCACACGATGAACTTTTAAAAGTAAAATACCAGGGAATCAGGCCGGCACTTGGATACCCGGCATGCCCGGAACACTCGGAAAAACAGAACCTGTTTCATTTGTTAGATGCTGAAAAAGCTGGCATTGTGCTGACAGAACATTTCGCTATGTACCCGAATGCATCCGTTTCAGGACAGTATTTTGCGCATCCCGAGGCACGCTATTTCAGTCTCGAAAAAATTGGACGGGATCAGGTAACCGATTATGCTCGCCGAAAAGGGAAAACCGTAGAATACATCGAAAAATTCATGCCTGCAAATCTGAATTATAAATAACTGAAATAAAAATCAAAAAAAACAGCTCCAAAGAAGTTAACAGAATCAAAACTTTCTTAAAAACGGAATGAAATGCCGGCAAATCGTTAATTTTAGCCTGTTATTATTGAGAACAATACCTTAAAATTTATACCATGAAGTATCTGACTTACATTGCCATGTCAATCTTTCTGTTCACTGCCTCCGGCTGTGCTTCAAATGATTCAGAGATCAATATCCTGACAAAAAAAGAGATCAAACAGGGATGGGAACTTCTATTCGACGGGAAATCAGTCGACAACTGGAAATCTTTTAACGGAGGCGAGGTTACCGGTTGGAAAATAATTGATGGAATTCTTCATAATTCAGGTGTAGGATCAGATCATGGTGGTGACATCATCACCAAAAAGAAGTATGCAAACTTTGAATTGTATTTGGAATGGAAAGTTGCTCCCGAAAGCAACTCAGGGATCTTCTATCGTGTTCAGGAAGGATTAGTCAACGCCATCTATGAATCAGGACCGGAATATCAACTTATTGACGACAAGGGTTGGCCAACCAAACTAAAAGACAGTCAGTACTCAGGTGCAAATTACGACATGCATCCTCCGCAAAATGCCCAGGTTGTCCCAATTGAGGAATGGAACAGAACAAAGATCATCGTACATGGCTCACATGTGGAGCACTGGTTAAATGATAAAAAGGTGGTTGAATATGAGCTATGGACGGATGATTGGCAGGAAAGAAAAGCAAACAGCAAATGGAAAAATATGCCCCACTATGGAGCGGCTCAATCGGGGCATATCGGGATCCAGGACCACGGCGGCCTGACGATGTTCAGGAACATAAAAATCAGAAAACTCTGATAAAATTGGTAAGAAGCAGAGGTTAGATGAATCTGGTGTCCACCACTATTATGAATCCATTAACTTTGTCTGAAATTTTTTGATATGGGATTAAATGCTTTTCAGGGAATGAAACCATTTCCTCAGTTATTGTTTTCAACATTTATTGTTCTGGTTAGCTTTTTCTTTATCCTACTACTTGCCATGGTTGTTGGGATACCAATTTTTGGATTTGACTCCATCAAAAGTCTTCCGATGATCAGTGAATTGGAAGATCCTGCAGGCATGCGGGTTTTAAAATATTTCCAGGTAGTACAATCCATTGGTCTCTTTATTATTCCCCCACTTCTAATTGCCAGGCTTTTTCACGGCCATATTGCCAGCTATCTTTTCCTGCATAAAAGGACCTCTTCCCGATCCATTTTGCTGGCAACTTTTTTGATAATTTTCTCACTTCCTCTGGTAAACTTCATTGCCATGTGGAATGCTCAAATGGAATTGCCCGGGTGGATGTCGGGGATGGAAAACTGGATGAAAAATGCAGAAGAGAATGCAGCGAGGCTCACCGAGGCTTTTTTAAATGTAGAAACTATTGGAGGATTGCTCTTTAATTTATTCATGATAGCGTTACTACCGGCTATAGGTGAGGAGTTCCTGTTCCGGGGTGTCATTCAGCGCATTTTCACCAACTGGACAAGGAACTATCACTGGGGGATATGGATTTCCGCCATTTTATTCAGCGCACTGCACCTGCAATTCTACGGATTTGTGCCCCGGTTGCTTCTAGGGGTGTTATTTGGATACTTGCTGGTTTGGAGTGGATCCATGTGGTTACCCGTTACCGCACATTTTTTAAATAATGGGCTGGCTGTTGTTGCCATGTTTCTTATTGACAAAAATCAGTTAGACCCTGGCCTGGAAGAGATTGGTTCCACATCCGGGAGCTATTACCTGGCAGTCATCAGCCTTGCTGTAACACTTCTATTCCTGTGGCAAATAAAAAAAGAGAATACAAAAGATGGGCAGGCCTATCTGGAAAGCATGGATAACCCTGCCCGACTCCATTTTTAGCAAGCTATTGTTCACACGCCAGCTGTTTGAGAAATCCCCGCACCTCTTCAAAGTTCTCAACTTTATAACCGGCTATTGTTTGGCTCATACCAACTTTTATTGTGATGGCTTCATTGGGCAATTCCGAAAAGAGAAATTCATCGGTCCAGTCGTCCCCTACAGCAATAATTTGATCAGTAGGTTTTTCCTGCAGAACTTTCAGTGCAGCTTTTCCTTTGTTGATCCCGCGATTTTTAATTTCCACGACCTTGTTCCCTTCCAGAATTTCCAGATTCATGTTCGCCACCAGACTGGTTAACTCATCCTTCAGCTCAATAGCCCGGTTCAATCCCAGCTCCGGGTCTGATTTCCGGTAATGCCAAACCAGACTAAAACTTTTTTCCTCAATGAATGAACCCGGGGTACGGTCTACATAAAACTCAAGAGATGAACGGATGCCATCTTTCCAGGAATCGTCAATAGGTTCAATCATTTTCCAATCGCCACCCGCCTCTTTCAGCCACACGCCATGTTCCACAATCAGGGTATATGATCTGTTGCCAAACCATTCTTGAAAAGTTTCCTTATCGCGGCCACTAATCAACACAACTTTGTTCTTCGGATTTCCGGAGAGATTATCGAGAATATCGTATAATTCCTGGTCGGGACGAGCATGTTTTGGATTGTTTTTAAATCCGGTAAGTGTTCCGTCATAGTCAAGAAAAAGCACCCGGTAATCAGCCTGGCAGTATTTTTTCATGATAAGATTTTTAGATGCAGGAGTCAGGCGTTTAGCCAGGGATTTCTGCTCCCTCAGCCTAACCTTATCGAGGCTGTTTAAAAAATCGGATGCCCATTTTCCCACATTGTATCTTTTCAATCGTTCCTGCAGGATGGCATTTCGTTCCATCTGCTCTTCAACAGGCATATCAATTGCTTTTTTAATAGTATCGGCAATTTGAGCTTTATCGTTCGGATTGATGATCAAGGCTTCGCTCATCTCCTTAGAAGCTCCGGCCATCTCACTCAGGATCAGCACTCCTCTCCCATCGGTTTTAGAAGCGATGTACTCTTTAGCTACCAGGTTCATTCCATCACGAATGGGGGTAATCAATGCAATTTCGCAATAATTATATAAATCAACCAGATTTTCAAAAGGCAGAGACCGGAAGAAGTACCAGATAGGTGTACGGTTGATGGTAGAGAACTCCCCGTTGATTCGTCCAACTACCTCATCCACCTCGCTTTTCATTTGCTGATACTGGTCAACGCCAATCCGTGAAGGAACAGCCAGCATCACGAGGATAACTTTCTCCTGGTATTCCGGATATTTCTGGAGGAACAACTCAAAAGCCTCCAGGCGGTTAATCAACCCCTTGGTATAGTCAAGCCGGTCAATGGAGAGAATAAAACGGGTTTCAGGATAGAGCAGTGAATACCGTTCGAGCTCCTTACGCACCTCTGACTTATCACGTATAGAATGTTTTTGTGACTCAATCGCTGTTTCATGAAACTTATCGTAATCAATCCCCATGGGAAAGTTATCCACTTTAACAATGCGTTTTGGCAGACTGATCTCGTTTATGTTGATGTCATAACCTAATAACCGACGAACAGAACTCATGAAATGGCGCTCATAATCAAAAGTATGAAATCCAAGCAGATCAGCGCCAAGCATCCCGTTAATGATTTCAGTCCGCCAGGGGATAATCCGGAAAAGCTCATACGACGGGAAAGGAATATGTAAAAAGAATCCGATAGTTACATCCGGAAACTTCTCTTTAACCATCTGGGGTAGCAACAACAAGTGGTAGTCGTGAATCCATATTTTATCTACCCCCTCCATATTTTCAGCAATAACATCTGCGAATTTCCTGTTCACCCGCTTATATGCCTGCCATTTTTCCTCATCAAATTCAACAAATTGATTAAAATAATGGAACAGCGGCCAGATGGTTTTATTGCTGAATCCCTCATAATAAAGTTCAACATCTTCATGAGTCAGCTGGACATCCACACATCCTTCTTTTTTTAAAGCGATGTCCACTTGTTTTCTGTTAACATCGGCAACTACTCCTGACCAGCCAATCCACAAACTGTCAAATGTCTGGTTCACTGACATCATTCCTGTAGCAAGTCCTCCAACACTCGGGGTTACTTCGATGTTTCCCTCTGTTATTTGAACCTGTACCGGCAAACGGTTTGAAATAATTAGAAATCTACTCATAGTTTTTCTATATTTGTATGCCGTTATAATAAGGAAAATAATCTAAATTACAAAGTAAAATATCAACTTCTTCATTTCATGAAAAATCTTGATTACGGCATCATCGGAAACTGCACCAGTGCAGCACTCATTACAAAATCAGGTTCATTAGAATGGTTATGTCTTCCCTATTTTGATTCAGCTTCGGTTTTTGGAAAAATTCTGGATCAGGAGAAAGGGGGTAGTTTTGAGTTTTTAACCGGCGATGATTATATTTTCACCCAGCAATATATTCCTAAAACGAATATATTAACTACCAGATATTCCAATGGTACCGACAGTTTTGAAATCATTGATTTTATGCCCCGGTACCATTACCACAATGGCAGGAAGCAGATATATTCTCCCCCGGATGTTATCCGGTATATTAAATTAAAATCGGGGAAGCCCCGTTTTAATATTCATTATGATCCCCGGCTGGAATATGCTGAAAGAAAAACCGTTACAGAAGTCCGGAAAGAATACATTAAAAGTTTTACTCAAAGTGGGGCTTACGACTCGCTCTACCTTTACACCGATATGGATAAGGAAAAAATTGTTCAGGGTGAGGAATTGGAGTTAACCCGGGACACATTTTTTCTGATCAGTTATAATCAAAAACTTTTGAAGCAAAACCTTGAGCGGTCGTATTTAAAGTTACAACGCACGAAAGTGTATTGGCTCAACTGGTCGGAAGATACGCACCGGTTCAGTGACTACAACAGGGAGATCATACGGAGTGCCCTTGTTCTTAAGCTTTTAAGTTACGACAAAACAGGAGCTGTCCTTGCTGCAGCAACCACATCTTTACCCGAAACCATTGGTGAGATAAGAAACTGGGACTATCGTTTTTGTTGGCTTCGCGATGCTTCGATGGTAATAAAAATCATGTCCAAAATTGGTCATTGGAGAAGTGCTGAAAGATTTTTGAACTTCATTATTGATGTAGTGGGCGACAAGGATGAAAAGATCCAGATTATGTACGGCATTCATAAAGGAAAAAATCTGAAGGAACGCATCTTAAGTCACTTGTCGGGTTATGAAAACAGTGCACCGGTGCGCATTGGTAATGCTGCTTACCAGCAGAAACAACATGATATTTACGGTATTCTGATGGACGTGATCTATCAGCAATTCAAGCTTTTCGAGGTATCCCTTCAAAATAGTGAGGAGCTCTGGACAATTACCCGGAGTATTGTACGGATAGTCAAAAAAAACTGGAGGAAACCCGACCGCGGTATTTGGGAGATCCGTACCGGCCAGCGACACTTCATTTTTTCCAAACTCCTCTGCTGGGTAGCTATCGACCGAGCTATAAAAGTGGCCGAATTAATCAAACGGGACGAATATATTCCCAGGTGGGAAAAACTAAGGGAAACGATTTCCAATAACATTCTCAAAAATGGCTGGAATGAAGAGGTACAGGCATTTACTCAAGCCTATGGATCGAAAGACCTGGATGCTTCTGCCCTGCTTATGGAAAGTTTTGGTTTTATTGAAGCTGATGATTACCGGTATATCAGCACAGTAAAACAGACTCAAAAAGAGCTTAGCCGGGATGGATTGATGTACCGGTATAAAAACCGGGATGACTTTGGATTACCAACTTCTTCTTTTACTATTTGTACTTTTTGGCTCATCCAGGCGCTGTTTAAAATTGGGGAGGTAAATCAGGCCCGGGAGCTTTTCGATCAACTCCTGACATACAGCAATCACCTGGGTATTTTTAGCGAAGACATCGACTTTAAATCAAAAAGATTATTGGGAAATTTTCCTCAGGCATATTCTCATTTAGCGCTCATTGAAACAGCCATGCTTTTTTCGAAAGATATTGCCTTAAAGAACAAATTTTAAATCCTACTTTTTAAAAATAAAAAAAACGGCAAGAATCAGGAATACAAATCCGATAAAATGATTCATCCGGAAGGTTTCATTTTTAAAAAACAGGAAAGTGAAAGCCATAAAAACTACCAATGTAGTTACTTCCTGGATCACTTTCAATTCAACCAACGTAAATGGGCCGCCATTTTGATTATAACCTATCCGGTTTGCCGGAACCTGAAAGAAATATTCAAACAATGCAATACCCCAGCTGATGAGAACTACCGCCACTAATGGTAAAGTTTCGAACCACTTCATCTCTTTGAACTTCAGATGTCCATACCAGGCAAAAGTCATGAAGGTATTCGACAAAACCAGCAACACGATGGTATAAAGCGACTTCATCTAAATCTAATTATTAGTTTTTAAAGGTATTTCCCTCATCCGGGATTCTCCTCCTCTTTCAAAAAATCGTGCAATATTAGTTTATTTTAAGAATGGAAAAACCGGTAAACAAAAAATTATTTTCAACAATAATTTTTGTCTACCGGTTTATAAAAAATTGATACCTGTGACCTGTTCAATAGGTCATGAATAACAGATACTGTACCGATGCCAGCAGAAGATAAAAACTGGCAGTATCCTTTATGCTCTTACCAACCCCATCCTTCGCGATAGGTATGTTTGATCAGTTCGTTAGTGAATTCCAAAGCATTTACCTCTTTCCTTTCGGTTCGGAACTGAGGTTGTTTATTCACTTTCTTATAAATATGTGAAGTAATAAGATTTAATTTCTCGTTGGCGTCAATATTTTTAAATCTCATATTTTCTCCATCCCATTCCAGTTCCCGGTTTAATCCCTGCAACCGGATAGCCAGGTTGCCCATCACAACCATTTCGGTAAGTGGGCCGGCGTAGTCGAAGTTTGAGCAGGCTTCTTTCCGAGAGGAAGCTTCTTCTTTACAGGCTCTCACCCAGTCCATTTCGTGTCGTCCGCCACCCAGTGGGTGATCGGGAACGCGGTCTATGGTTTCCGGAGGTTTTTTATAATCGTCAACAATCACTTTAAAGTTTGCGCCGTAATTGGCACTGATAATTTTCCCTTTGGTTCCGATGTACAGGTTAACCTGGTCCAGGGATATATTTCCAGGCAGATCGTAGGTTCTTTTGGGGGTAAGACCGCCATCGTGCCAAACGAGCTTCAGTTCGGGCATAGCGCAGTAAGGCAGATTTTGCCGTGCAGGGAATGTGTATTCAACCCGGGAAGCCTGAGGAGCGCTTTCAGTATTGACCACTGTTGAGCTGGACTGGATCTTGGTCGGGTACTTCAGATTCAGGGCATAAAACGGAACATCTAACACATGACATCCCATATCGCCAAGCGCGCCGGTACCATAATCCCACCAGGCTCTCCAGCTCCATGGGTGATATGCCTCATTGAACGGCCGGTAAGGAGCTGTTCCCAGGAACAGATCCCAATCGAGAGTTTTTGGAATTTTATGTACCTCTTCAGGCCTGTGTAATCCCTGTGGCCAGATGGGTCGGTTTGTTGTTGCATGAACTTCATAAACATCGCCAATCACTCCGGCATGGATGATCTCAGTCACCAGCCTGACCTCATCGTTTGAGTGACCTTCATTCCCCATCTGGGTCGCTACTTTATAGCGCCGTGCAGCTTCGGTTAGCTGCCGGGCTTCCCAAACAGTGTGAGTCAGAGGCTTCTGAACGTAAACGTGCTTACCCAGCTGCATGGCCATCATAGCCTGAACAGCATGAGTGTGGTCGGGGGTCGCAATAACAACAGCCTCTATGTCTTTCTGCTTTTCCAGCATCTCTCTAAAATCTTTCCAACGCTTAGCATCTGGATATTCATTGAAAACACCGTCGGCGTAATCCCAGTCAACATCACATAATGCAACAATGTTTTGTCCGACCATATTACGCAAATTAGATCTCCCCTTTCCGCCGATACCTATTCCCGCAATATTTAGTTTGTCACTGGGAGGAATATGTCCTAATCCGGCAACAGCTTGACTTGGTATAATGCTAAAACCTGCAATGGCTGTGGCAGTAGTACCAATAAAATTTCGACGGGAAAAAGTTGATTTCGATTTTTGATTCATGATGTGAATATTTAATGATGTATTAAACGATTTTCCTGTGCTAAAATACAAAAAAATAACACAAAATATATTTATCTCATAAATTCATCATCTGCTCCGCAAACTTAC
>JAQVON010000059.1 GCA_028702595.1 Mariniphaga sp.
TTTTATCGTCCGGAAATGTAAAATTCGAATCCCAAATTATCAATAGGTCCAGGCGAATTTCTTTACCTTCAAACAGCATCATGACAGTGGTTTGGGAATAATTTAAAACATGACTGATTTTTTACAAACAACAATCAAAAACCAATGAAACGAATTCATCTTACCCTTCTTTTTTTAGTAGCAGTATATTTTTGTTCAGCCCTACCTACCAACCTTAAGGTCAATTATTTAACCCAACCGAAAGGAATAGACAAACCCGTATTTTTTTCATGGGAGGTGATCGATTATGAGCGAGGAGCCCAACAAACAGCTTATCGTATTCTGGTGGCCTCCAGTTTGGAAAAACTTGACTCTGAGGAAGGTGATTACTGGGATTCAGGGAAAGTCAACTCTTCCCGGACCATTCAAATCCCGTACCAGGGAAAACAATTCAAACCCGGCAGCCGGTATTTTTGGAAAGTTATTAGCTGGAACAACAATGATGAACATTCTGAATGTCAGGAAAATGGATTATTTGAGACTGGTTTATTTTCTGAGAAAGACTGGAAGGGAAAATGGATTGGAGACGGAAGGACAGCACCTGAAAGGGATGAAGATTTTTATCAGAAAATTCCGGCTCCGCTTTTTCGCAAATCCTTTGATACAAAAAAGAACATTTCAGGAGCGAAGCTATATATCAGTGGCCTTGGGTATCATGAAATTTACCTGAATGGAGAAAAAATAAGTGATTACCGGTTGGAACCGGGGTGGACACAATTTGCGAAAACAGTATATTACAACGTACACGATGTAACCCATCAGCTGAAAACCGGCAAAAATGCCCTGGGAGTGGTATTGGGTAATGGTTGGTATAATCCGCTTCCTCTTCGGGTGTTTAACCGGAATCTTCGTGAAATTCTCACCATCGGACAACCCAAGATGAGGTGCCAGCTGACGATTGAGTATGAAGATGGATCAACAGAAACAATAGCCAGTGACCGGAGCTGGAAAACAGCTGAAGGTCCTGTTGTCCGGAACAATGTTTATCTGGGCGAATGGTACGATGCGCGGCAAGAAATACCGGGCTGGTGCACTCCGGAGTTTGATGATTCATTATGGGAAAAAGTAACATGGGCAGAGGCACCGGAAGGAAAACTGACATGGCAATATATACCTCCTGTGCGGCATACAAAAACCCTTCACCCTGTTCAACTGATGGAACCTCACGCTGGTATGTACGTTTATGATTTGGGACAAAATTTTGCCGGGGTAATTCGTTTCAGAGTTGACGCCCCTGCTGGTACAGAAATTATTTTTCGTTATGCTGAAGTTCTCAAGCCCGATCTGACCATCGATGTAAATACCACAGCTGCCGGGCAGGTAAAATCACCGGGCAGGGGCGGTCCTGGAGCACCTGATGTTGCCTGGCAGGAAGACCGTTATATCTGTAAAGGGATAAAAGGAGAAACCTTTGAGCCCAGGTTTACTTACCATGGATTCCGGTTTGTTGAAGTAACAGGATTATCATCCAAACCGTCATTAAATGATCTGGAAGGACTGGTAATCCATTCCGATATTCCGGATGTTTCAGAATTTAACTGTTCAAACGGATTGTTCAATCAAATCCAGCAGATTACCGAATGGGCCATGCTGAGTAATGTCCATAGTGTAGAATCGGACTGCCCGGCACGGGAGAAGTTTGGCTACGGGGGCGATATAGTTACTGTGGGAGAAGCCTTTTTGTATAACTATGATATGTCTTCGTTTTATCAGAAATCGGTACGTGATTTTGAACGCGATGCCCTTCCAAGCGGGGGGATGACCGAATGTGCTCCCAATATAGGAATTAATGGCAGAGGTATTGAACCAGGAACAGGCCCGGTGGGCTGGACCCTCGCACACCCCTTCATTCTCTATCAGTTACATAAATATTATGGGAATATCGAAATTGTTAAAGAACAATATCCGACTCTGAAAAAGTTGGTTGACTTTTATCATGATCGTACCCCTGACTTCCTGATCCTCGATTGTATTGGTGATCATAACAGTGTCGACGAGCGCCCTTATCCGGTTTCTGCAGCTTCTGCTTATTACCACCATGTCACAATCCTGGCAGAACTGGCTGAGTTACTTGGGAAAAAAGAGGATGTCAAGAAGTATAGTCAGGTGGCAGAAAACATCAAAAAGGCATTTATCGAAAGGTTGGTCGACAAAGAATCGGGGAAAGTTTACTCGGGCTACCAGGCAAGTCAGGTATTTGCCCTCTACTACGATCTGCTTCCGCAGGAAGTCAGACGAAAAGCATTTGCCAGACTGGAAGAGCAAATCATGCTGGAACGCCAGGGTCACCTGACCACAGGAATCTTCTCAACGAAAATGATGCTCAATTACCTGAGTGATCAAAACCGTGATGACCTTTCGTTTATCATGCTGAATCAAAAAGAGTACCCCGGCTACGGGTATATGATCGACAACGGAGCAACAACCCTCTGGGAAAACTGGAATAAAAAAGAACATGACTCCAAAAATCATCCTATGTTTGGATCGGTCAGCGAATGGTTCTACAAATCATTACTGGGTATACAGCAATCGGAGAAATCGGTGGCATTCAGTGAAATTGTTATAAAACCCTCCGTGGTAGGTGACCTCACCTGGGCTAAAGGAAGCTATCATTCTGTCAGAGGAAAAATCAGCAGTTCGTGGTGGCGATTTGGCAACGACCTGCATCTCACAGTAACCATTCCTGCCAACACAACAGGAAAAATTTATATGCCTGTACTCGGGAATAATTTCCCGGATATCTATGAGGGAAACTACCTGTTGGTGAAAAACGGGAAAAAAATGGATGCAACAGAAGGAATCAGTTTTGACAGACTGGAAAGAGACTTTGCTGTATTTTCGGTGAAATCAGGAACATATACCTTGGTATTGCGCGGATAAGCGACTAATAATTCCGCCACATACCTCCCGGTTATTCATACGTAAAATTTAAATCTCCCCTTAAAACGATACTATTTCCATCCATTTGGGGAGGAAACTATTTCGAAACAGCGGAATATCAGAAAGAATATCTGCCGTAAGTTCTTGCAGTTTCCACCATGGCAAAAATATTTTCATCGGGTGTATCCCTTCCGCACTGGTCTCCGGTTGAAAGGACAAATCCTCCTCCTGCTGCAGCATCATCAATGGCTTTCTTGCTGGCCTCAATGACCTCATCAACAGAACCATTCAACATGATATTCGTAGTATGCAAATTCCCTTTCAGGATAATCTTGCTTCCAAATCGTCTCTTTAGGTCGGCAAGATTGGAATCTCCCATGGGAGGAATCTCCAATGGATCAATAATGGATAATTTTGTCTCTTCAGCAGCCATTTTCACCAGCTCTGTTTCCGGACCACACGAATGAACATGCGTTGGAATGCCCATTTCTGCAGCTCGCTCAGTCACTTTTTTTAAAGCCGGAAGCACCAATTCCCGGAAAATTTCAGGTGACTGGAAAATTAAAGAACCAGATGCTCCGCAAAAGAGGAAATCGGGTGGATCACTCAATGATGATATAATTTCCATTCTTTTCTCCATCTTATCGATCATACGATCCCTGATCTCAATATATTTATCCGGATTTTCATAGTAGGCATAAATATCTTCAGGTGTTTCCAGAATTAGAGTTTTTATACCGCTGGGCATACCCACGATCCCATAATCCCCCATCTCCTTCTTTATCATTTCCCACAACTCCATGCCGTTAGGCCATTCTTTTACACCCTCAATTTCTTCCCAGGTGTCAGGAACCGGACTTAATCCCAGTTTCCCGGGAAGAACACCGGTGGCAGGAGGATTATCTTTGGTGTAAACAACAGCATATTTGCTCCATTCTCCTGTATTTTCATTGAATACACGTGTAACAATCCGGGATTCATTTCTGAAAATGATTTTTTCATTCCGTTCACCCACTTCGTCACCAAACAGATCACCAAATTCGTACAGTTCAAACCCCCCGTCAATATTAAAATATTTCACTGCATCGATATATGCTTTCCAGAGGGGCGGGTCCTGATACAGGTAAATATCCCAAAATGGTTTCCCGGTAAGCCTCACAGGCACCATATTGGAAATATCCGGGCAAACAGGAACACAATCAGGCAGCTTCCGGTGCAGTACTTTCAATAATCTTTCCCTATTTTTCATATTAAAATTGCTTATTCATTCGTGTTCGTCTTTAAAGTCAAGAATCTGTTCTGGAAAGTTCGCTGACAAGGCTAGCGAAACTCGAAAATATAAGTTTACTATGCGTAAAAAAACATTTTGAGGGCAAGTATATCACAGTCAGCGGACTTTATGGACAGACTTTATAAAATTAAAAATATAACTCCCATCAATCTTTCCTGCTTGTTGGAGTCAAATACCATCCTGCTCGTTTTATTGGAATCAGTTCGTAATTGGTGATGGTGATTTATTTTTCGGTTTAAAAGTACAAAAAGATTCAGAAATCAACAGGCAGAGTTCAATGAAACCTTACTTTTATCGGCAAGGAAAAACAATTTCCGGGAAAGACCAAAAATGCTTCACCTACCTGGCAACAAAAGGATTTAATCATTCGTAAAAAGATTGGCAGGTAAAAATCAGAGTATTCTTAAAAGCAATAGTTCAAAAAATTTTGTTTCTTTATAGCCAAATTAGTGTAAGAGATTATTTTGTAATGTTTTGTCCTTAATATTTCACCTATGGATAAGAAAAGTTTTACCCGGTTGAAAGTGCTTTTTACCTTTTTGAACATTGTTGTAGGATGGCATATTCTTTACGAAGGGTTTGTAAAACTGATTGATCCTTCGTGGACTTCCGCTTCCTATCTGGTAAATGCGAGCGGATTCCTTGAAGGGATTTTTCAATCTATTGCTGAGTCACCCTTGTTGCTTCAGGTAACTGACATCATCAATATATTGGTTTTAACTCTGGCGGGTTTATTTATCTTTATCGGATTATTTACCCGGTATGCAGCCCTGTCGGCAGCTCTGCTGATTGGATTGTATTACCTGGCTAATCCGCCTGTTGTATCAACAGGAGCTGGTTTTGGTATAGAGGGCAATTCACTCATAGTAAATAAGAATCTGATTGAAATAGCTATTCTGATTCTGATCGCATTCATACCTAAAAATTGGTATTATGGTGTTGAAAATCTGCTCAAGTTCGAGTTGAAAAAGAAACTACCGGGAAAGGTTGTTGTGCCCGATGAAATGAACCATTTTGGAAAGGACGATCCGGCCTTAAGCAGACGTGCGATTGTAAAGAACCTGATTTCACTTCCTTTTTTGGGAGGTTTTGCATTCCTGGCGGCCAAAAACCATGGATGGAAAAGTTTTGAAGAGGAAAACTTCTTAGCCAGTAACCTGGCTTCGGATGGAACAACCAGTCCTACCATTAAAATTACCGATACAGTAAATCTGAATCAACTGATTAAACCGGTACCCAAAGGAAGACTAGGAGGCCTTGAGGTAGGGAGAATCATTTGTGGAGGGAATTTGATTAGTGGTTTTGCTCACAGCAGGGATTTAATTTACGTATCCCGCCTGCTGAAAACATATTTTAACGAAAAAAAGGTAATGGATACTTTTTGGATTTGCGAGGAATGTGGAATTAACACAACGGCAATCAGTGCAAAACCAAATGAGGTTAAAATATTGAATAATTACTGGAAACAGGGAGGAAAGATCCAATGGATCGCTCCCACTTACCCAAGTGAAGCCAACTACAAAGAGAACATTGATTTTGCGCTTGACCATGGTGCCAGTGCAATCATCATTATGGGCAACGTAGGGGACGAATGGGCCAGATCCGGGAAGTTTGAGCTGATGGCTAAAACAATTGATTATATCAAAAGTAAAGGTGTTTCAGCAGGAGTAGCCGGACATGAAATTGAAACCATAAAGGGTGCAGAAGAACATCAGGTTGGTGCCGACTTTTATATGAAAACATTGCATTCACGCAATTATTGGTCGTGGAAACCTGAACAAGCGAAAGATAAAATGATCATCGATAACTACAGCATCGATAATTATTGGGACAGAAATCCCGATGAAACCATTTCTTACATGGAAACACTTGATAAACCCTGGATTGCATTTAAAGTCTTGGCGGCAGGAGCTGTTCATCCCAAAAATGGATTCAGGTTTGCCTTCGAGAAAGGAGCAGATTTTGCCTGCGTTGGTATGTTTGATTATCAAATCGTGGAAAATGCCAACCTCTTAACTGAAATGTTCAACAGCAAAGATTTTAGCAGATCCAGAATGTGGGCATAATCTTTTTTCCTGCCCGAAATCAATAATCCTACTTTGTACTTTTGAACAAATTTTTATATTTTCACCCCCTGCATGGTGTTGCTTATATATGATTAACATTAAAATTATTATAATGAATCTTAAATCACTGTTTCATATCGTCTTGATATTGTTTTTAATTCCAATCACTTCATGGGCACAGAATAATCCCCAATTTGATCTTCCGGAACGCGACACGGTTATTATCCATTCCGGAAGAGATTTTCTCATCATTTCAGACATTCAGGATGGTGATTCCGGAGAACAGGAATTAAGTTTAGAAGTGGCCACTTCCAACGAGGCAGTCTTAAAAGTCGATTCTGTTTCTTATAAACAAGGCAACAGGATGGCGCTGATCTGGGTGTCAGATCAGGGTGTATTAGGCACAGTTGACCTGTCAGTTACCTTAACTGATGCAGATGGTTCCACCACCAAAGAATTTCAGGTATTGATTTCAGAGTATACCCATTACGGATTAAAATTTGAAATTCACGATGCCATTTTCTGGCAGGAAGTAGTTCCCCTGAATGAAACACCCATCTATCAAACCATTGTCCAGACAACCAATATGGGTTTGACATACAACAAATTACCCTGGTCCAAAATACCTCTGACTGTAAGTGCAGGATGTAATAATCCTTCATTATGTGACGGGCATGACTTCAATACCGGGTTCGTTGAAGGATTTCTTGCCCCCAAAATATCCGGGAATTACACATTCTATATGAATGCACCCAATGATTTTGCCCTGTTCCTCAGCACTACAGAGAAGTTTCAGAATGCAAATGTTATAGCTTCCTCCAGCGACAATCACGGAAAAGTAGGAACGGTTGTTGACGGGTATCGAAAGTCGGTACCGGTTTCCCTTGATTCAGGGAAAGTCTATGCCTTTTACGCAGCGCAATGGAATGTCCACAATGAAAGTGGAGGTATAAAATGGGAATTGCCCGGACATTTCAGTTCACAGTTCATTGAATCACCTTATATTTACCCGGAACATGACACAAAACGTCCGGATATAGTCAAAAACATATCCATTGGGAGTGTTGGAGACCGTTTTCTGAGAGTAACCTGGGATGCAAGCAAAGATGACCAAAAGCTGAAGGGCTACCATGTATATCTGAATGGAAAAAAGGCTAACAGCAGCATCGTTACATCCACCGATTTTCTGATTGAAGGACTTGAAGGAAGCACAACCTATTCCATTGCAGTAACTGCTGTTGACCATGTGAATAATGAATCACTTGTCAACAACATCGTCAATGCAAAAACATTAGAAACAGATGATATTCCACCTACTCCCCCAACCAGCCTCACCATTGTTGAAGCTACCGGTCTGGCTCTGGAAATTTCCTGGGATGGAGCCAGCGATGATCAGTCTGGCATTTACGCATATCATATCTATTTAAACGGGGAACTATACAATACAGAAAGCTTAGTTTTCGGCAATTCTGTTGTACTGAAAGTACTTCAGCCCGATACAGAGTATGCTATTCAGATAGAAGCACTGGACAATGGCCGGAATGTATCCGAGAAGAGCCAGATTTTTAAAGTGAATACCACAACGTTTGATCCCCTGGATGATAATCTGGGTCTCAATACCGGCAAACTGGTTTTTTCGACCAAAGCAATGTCTTATAATGAAGGATTAGGAATTAATGCAGATTATAAAAACGGTCCGGTTTTCAATACCGATCATACGATGCTGCTAGAAGATATGAAACCGGGTGCTATCCGGTGGGGAGCATTAACGGCCAATCCTCTGAGTTTTTCAGATTATGTGGGAGCAGATAAGAGCGTTACAATCGGCAAGTTTATTGAGCGATGCAACGAGTTTGGTGCATTTACAGCGTTCTGTTGTGGTGTAGAAGACCAAACCGACTGGAGAAAAGATCCTGAAACGTTTATCCGGTTTTTGGAATATATCAACGGACCGGACGACACAGAAGGCGGCCAGCTTCGTGTAGCAGAAGGATATACAGAACCCTTCCTGAAAAACAGCCCGGGACTCATTTTTGAGTTTGGAAACGAAGTATGGGGCAGCACCGCACATGATGCACAAATTGGAAAAGATTATAACGTTTATGCTGCCTGGGTGCGGGAAATTGCCAGGAAAATGAGAGCTTCAGCCTATTACGATTCAACAAAAATTTTCCTGGCATACAGTTCAAGGTATCCCAGCAGGGAACAAAGCTATGGATTGAATGAAAAAATTATTAATGGCGACCAGGGAGAAGTGGACTGGACTGCCCCCTCCGGATATTTGGGAGGGAACCTCAATTATGATCCTGCTCTCCCTGCTTACGACTCTGAACTTGAATATTACCAAAATGTACGCAACCGAGCCGATAACTATTTGACAGGAATACTGAGTTCACATAAATATGAAGTCGAAAAAACAGGACAGCTTATGGAGCAATACATGTATGAATCAAATACAACAACACCAACTTACAACGGCCGACTGGGGCAGGCTCTGGTAAGTTTCGACTACTACCTCACTGCCATGGAGCTTGGCTCTGCCATCCCTACCATTTTTCACCTGACAGGAGGACAATGGCGAATTACTGAGCCTGAAAATAATTACAGGAGATTACCCCTGTTTCTGACTGCAAAATATTTTAACCACTTCTGTAAAGGGGATGTTTTGAATAACACTTACACTTCGAATCAAAATAAAACATCAGGTACTGGCGCCAGGTTTAGTGAAAGACCAGTAGGAGCTCATACATACAGAAATGAAAAGGGGTATTCCATGGTTTTCGTAAGCCGTGATTATGTGAACGATCATTATGTACAAGTTGAACTTCCGGAAGATTTTAATTATAACCCCGAAGGAAAATTATTCCAACTTACAGGAGAAGACTTTAACACCAAAAATATGGTGATTGATACCTTGGATATTACCATTGAAGACGGAATGATCATTAATGTACCCAAACATGCCATGGTACTGGTCCATTTTACTGCTGATGAAATCGAAATGGAAAACCTTCCCCTGGCTTATTATCCTTATCCCAAAATTGAATCCATTCAAATACCACAGGGTAACCAGACCATTTCCAAACCATTAGAGTCCAAAATGTTCTCAGCTGTTATTTCCCCTTCAGATTCCTGGGATAGAATGGTTAAGTGGACTCTGCTGAACAATTCCGGAAATTTTAACATCAATGAACTGGGACTGTACTGTACCGTATCAGCCAGAAGTGATCTGGCCAATGATACCGACTCATTGATTTTGAGAGCTTCCAGCCGTATAGGTGATGTTTATACCGATGTGGTTATCTATCTGCCTAATTCTCTAAGTGCTGAAAAAATAATAGACAATGAAGCCATGAAAATCTACCCCAATCCTGTCAAAGATAAGCTCATGGTAGAGGTCAGAAAAAATGACAAGTTGGAAATATATAATGCCGCAGGTACCAAAGTAATGGAGAAAATAATGGATGCAGGATGGAACGAAATACCTGTCCATCACCTGACCAATGGGGTATATACAGTTAAGGTTGGCAATAATCCGGGACAACTAATTATCAAGGAATAAATTAGTGTTTACCTTCCACAAGTATCCGTGTTTTAGGTAAACTTTCCGGATAGTTCTTTTGCAGGAATTCGATCATTTTTTCACGGATGTATACCCGAAGGTCCCAGGCAGTGGATGAATCTTTAGCACTCACTAAAGCTCTTACTTCCACACTGTTTGGTTTTGCATCGGTTACCTGCAAAACATTTACCTTTTTATCCCAGAGGGGGGAGATTTCCAGCAAACGGGTAAGCTCTTTGCGGAGGGCATCAAATGAAACATGATAATCAGTATAGATAAATACTGTTCCCAGAATTTCAGAGGTGGTCCGCGTCCAATTCTGAAAAGGTTTCTCAAAAAAATAGGTGGAAGGAACAATTAGGCGTCGCTTATCCCAGATATTCACCACAACATATGTCAGGGCAATCTCCTCAATCTTGCCCCACTCATTTTCAATGATTACCACATCATCGATGCGGATAGGCTGGGTTATAGCAATTTGCAATCCGGCCAGCACAGCTGCTATTATCCGCTGTGCTGCCAGTCCGATAATAATCCCCATCACACCGGCTGAGGCAAATACACTGATCCCAATTCTTCTCACATCTTCGAATAGCATCAACACCAGTCCGATGGCAATTAAAATAATCAAAAATATAATGATCCGCTCAAGAATATTAAACTGGGTGTGAAACTTCCGCGAGCGTAAATTATTTTCTTTGGAGGTGTCGTACTTTTCAAAAAAGATGAATTTTATAATCCTAAGAGTGATAATAAGTGACCAGGCCATGCTAACGATCAACAGAACTGACCCCACCATATCAACCGATTCTAAAAATTCCTGGTTCACCAGTTCTAACCTTTTAGAGATATACTTCAAAAAAAGTGCAGAAAAAAGAATCAGAAAAGGGATGATGAATTTTTTTATATACCACATAGTTAAAATATTAAGCTTACCCCTGGCTGGTATTGGATATGATGTGAACATCGCGTTGCGGAAAAGGGATCTGAATTCCGTTTTTCCGAAAAGCATCGTCAATAGCATATCTCAATACACTCTTGGCATGTTCCACCAGGAAGGGTTCTCTTACCCAGAAAAATACCTGAAATTCAAGCGAAGAATCGCCGAAATTATTAAACCGCACAAAAGGCACAGGATGATTTGAAATACTTTTGTTATTCCGGGCACAGTCAAGTAAAATATCTGTTACCAGTTTAGCATTGGAGCCATAAGCAACACCTACACCCACTGAAAAACGGGTATTGTAATCCATCTGGCTCCAGTTGATAATGGTATCATTCACAAACTTAGAGTTCGGAACCACCAGAATAACGTCATTACGTGTTTTTAGTTTGGATGTTCTTAATCCAATTTGAATTACTTTCCCTACCGTTTCATCCTCCAGTTCAATGATATCATTAATCTGTAGATTCCTTTCAAAGATCAACACAATTCCCGACGCGATATCGCTGAAAAGTTGCTGAATACCGAAACCAACCCCAACCAGCAGGGCGGTAATACTGGCCAGCAGTACAGATATTTTTACACCCGAGGTTTCAAGCAATAAAACGGTCACTACAACCCAGATCACATAACGCAAAATGAGGAAAACCGACCAGATGGATCGTCTTTCTGCTTCCTTTTTGCTGATATAACGCGAAAAAATACCCGTATAATTCTCAATCCGATAAGAGTGGCAAAAAATACCACTAAAACGATAACAAGATTTAAAACGGTTATTTCAATCCTGTCTGTTTTTAACAATTGATAATCAACAAATTCACCTATATTCATTGTTAACGTTTAGTTAAAAATTTCAGGGACGTGCCATTGTAATGACGGTTCCCGGTTCAAAATAGGAGTTATAGGACAAAGGAGAACTCAATTCATCGATAGCTTTCCGGATCAGTTTATCCTGTCCGAGAGAAGAGCGAATGGCACCTTTCTGGAAGTAATAGCGGGAAACAATTTCATTTTTCAGTAAACTTCTTATTTCTTCACTAAAAACATGAAGGTCTTTGTCGAGCTGAGGTTCGAGCTTGGCCTTAATCTGTTCAAATTCACCGGAAGCAAGATCATAGTATTTCTCCTCTTTCGCCTGCTCAATCAGTTCTTTAAGCAACTGCTCAGATTGCGACTCGTACCCGAAATTTCTTTCCTGAACAAATGCAGCAAACTGACGATAAATATCATCGTCTATTTCAAATATTTCAGGTTCGGTAATGGTTGGATTCTGATAATAAAACCGGGTAGCGAAATCGAAAATCAGGAATTTAGTTATCATTGATATACTTAATTTACTTAACTGTTCGGGTTCAACAACAATATCCGGGACGATACCTCCCCCGTCGTAGACTTTTCTTCCTTTTTTTGTAAGAAACTCGGTAATCAGAGAGTCAGGAACATAACCAACGCTGCCATCCTCATTTCTGTGTGAATAGTCCAACGCCTGAATACACCGGCCACTGGGGATATAATATTTGGCAGTAGTTACCTTAAGCTTTGTATTGTAACTCAGGTCACGGGTAGTTTGCACTAATCCTTTCCCAAAGGTACGTTCCCCCATAACCAGACCGCGGTCGAGATCCTGGATAGCACCCGCTACAATCTCGGAAGCAGATGCAGAACCCCGGTTGGTCAAAACAGTGATCCGAATAGAAGTGTCGATCGGGGCTGAAGTAGCGGTATATACCTTATCCCATTGTTTAACCTTTCCTTTCGTGCTGACAATTTCTGATCCTTTAGGAACAAAAAGATTAACTATCTCAACGGCCTCCTGAAGCAAGCCACCCGGATTAGAACGCATATCAAGTATCAGTGCATCCGGATCATTGTTTTTCAGTTCAAGAAAAGCCTTCTTCACCTCTTCATTGCAATTGGCCGTGAAGTTCGATAAACGGATATACGCTACCTGATCATCTACCATACCATAATAGGGAACAGCATCAATGACAATTTTTTCCCTGACAACATCCACCTCAAATGGGTTAGTATTCCCAGGACGTTGAATTTTAATTTTTACAGGTTTATTCGCCGGGCCTCTTAACAAATTACTAACATCCTCTGTATTCATATTCTCCGTTGGCTTACCCTCAACCTCCAGAATCAAATCACCGGCTTTTAATCCAAACTTTTGAGCAGGAAATCCTTCGTAAGGCTCTGATATGACTATTTTCCCATTCTGATATCCAATCAAAGCTCCAATCCCAGCATATTCACCTGTAGTCATAAACCTGAAATCTTCAATCTGGTCTTCCGAAATAAAATTCGTATAGGGATCCAATGACTGTAACATCTCATCAATGCTGGTTTTCACCAGCTTGTTCGGATTCACATCATCCACATAGAACATGTTGAGTTCCCGGAAAAGACTATAATAAATCTCCAGATTTTTGGCAATTTCGAAATTTTTCTGATCGCGATTGAAACTATAAAGTCCCAATCCTGCAATCAAGACAACCAGAATTCCTATGTAAATTTTTCTTGTACGCATAATCTTTCTATTTTTATTAGCTGAATGGTATCTCTTCAGAAATATTAATTAAACGGCAAAATTACAAAATAATACATGAAACGAGCAGAATAAATTTAAACACAAACGAGCAGGATTAAAATATATTAAGTCAAAAAGTTGTCGTTCATTTTATTACCTGTAACCCTGATCAATTTTAATTATGATCCGGAAACATTTTTACCTTTTCCCGGTATAAAAATTAATTTTACCCGTTTATTCGGGGAATGATGCCATTTAGATTGAATTTTTTTAAAAATATAGTTTTAGCCTTTCTGTTCTGGGGAATAGTCGTTGGAACTTCAGGTCAGGAATCTGGTTCTCTCTATTATTTACCTGGAATACAGCAATGGTCACTTGAGAATCCGGCCATGCAGAACCAACCAGGGCAACTGGTCATTGGCATGCCATTTTTATCAGGTATTTCCGGGCAATGGGGTTCTAGTGTTCCCATCAATTCATTGTTTTCAAAAGGGTTTGACTATAGTTTTAGCCGTTTTTACGATGCGCTGGGAGAAGAAGGTGAAATTCAGGCATCGGCAGGAGCAGTACTCTTTTTTGCCGGATTCAGACATCAGATTTATTCATTCAGCTTTTCAGTATCGGAGCGTGCATTTGCCGAAGGTATATTTGACCGTGAGATCATATCAATCATTCGTGATGGTACAAAAAACTATTATGATGAAAAAAGGGATGAAGAATTAGGCCGGGCATCTTTTTTTCTCACCCATTACCGCGAGATTGCTCCCGGAATATCAATAAAATGGGGAGACAGGCTCGATGTGGGGATTCGTCCGAAGTTTTTATTTGGTAAACTTCATTTTTCCGGCAGGGACCTCTCCATGGCTGTTAAAGCAGATACTATTAAGGAAGAATTAACGATAACTACTGATGGCAACTTTTTGCTGGCAGGTCCCTTTTATCCGGAATTTGACACCATCAGCATGACCAACAAATTCATGACGGATTTATCTCCCGGTGATTACTTTTTTCAACCTAAAAATTTTGGAGTAGCCCTGGACCTGGGGTTGGTTTACCGACCGACAAAATCATCTGATATCTCTCTCAGTATTTCAGATATTGGTTTTGTGGGATTCAGACATGAAATATATAATACTGGAATACAACAAGTTAAGTTTCCAAAAAATAATACTTACCAATCCAATCCCGGGGAAAAGCAATACCTGGAACCCTATCAAGCCTTAAAAAATTTTCTTGATTCATTATCGTACGAAATCATAGAGCAACCAGGGAAGAGGCCATCATACACGATACCATTTAAAATCAACTTCGCAGGGAAGTATCATTTTACTAAAAACCTCACTTCTGGATTTCAGTATCAGTATAAAAACTACCAACTGAGCCCGGTGAATCTATTTACTCTGTTTGCCACAGCTACCTTACAACCCGGTATTTCCTTTTACGGAAGCTTGTCGGCATTGAATACCCCAAAAAACATTTTCCCCGGGTTAGGAGCTAGCTACACAACAGATTGGCTTCAGATTTATTTTACAAGTTACAATATTTCAGGTATTTTTCAGCCGATGGCAACAAAACAATTAAATTTGTCGTTTGGAATTAATTTTTTATTCGAAACACAATAAATTTCATCCATATGAATCTTTTCATTCTTTTAAATCCCGTTGGACTTTTCCGAACCATCATTTTTATTGCCGTTATTTATTTTATTATTCGTCTGGTTACACGGTATATTATACCTTCGCTTTTGGAAAATAAGATCAAAGAGGTGCAAAAGAAAATGCAGGATCAGGAGAATCAGCACAAGCGGAACGGGAAACATGAGGGAGAAGTGACCATTGAATACGATCGCAAGCACAACAACATCAGTAAACGCGAGGAAGGAGAGTATGTTGATTTTGAGGAGGTAGATTAATTCAATGTATCCATTCAGACACCTCACTTTCACAGCATGCAATTTAATTCTATTTTTGTCGCTTCATTCATTCAGAAAAATAAATAAATGGCACAGGAAGATATTTTTAAAAAATTAGTGGCACATTGTAAGGAATACGGTTACGTTTTCCAGTCGAGTGAAATTTACGATGGCTTAAGCGCTGTTTACGACTACGGTCAGTATGGTGTAGAACTGAAAAACAACATCAAGAAATACTGGTGGGACAGTATGGTATTATTGCATGAAAATGTAGTAGGCCTCGATTCGGCCATATTTATGCATCCTACCATATGGAAGGCATCGGGTCACGTTGATGCTTTCAATGATCCGCTCATTGACAATAAAGATTCGAAGAAAAGATACCGGGCCGATGTGTTAATTGAGGAACAGTTGGCCAAATTTGAAGAAAAAATTGACAAAGAGATTGCCAAGGCTCAAAAAAGGTTTGGTGAAGCTTTCAATGAGCAGCAATTCAGGGAAACCAATCCCCGGGTACTTGCCAACCGGCAAAAATTCGAAGAATTGCACGCGAGGTTTGCCAAAGCACTGAACGACAACAACCTGCAGGAATTAAAACAAATCATCATCGACCAGGAAATTGTATGTCCGGTTTCAGGAACACGTAACTGGACTGATGTACGTCAGTTCAACCTGATGTTTTCTACCGAAATGGGCTCAACTTCCGAGGGAGCAATGAAAATTTTCCTTCGACCGGAAACTGCTCAGGGAATTTTTGTGAATTACCTAAATGTACAAAAAACCGGACGCATGAAGATTCCTTTCGGTATTGCCCAGATTGGTAAGGCTTTTCGAAATGAGATTGTTGCCAGGCAATTTATATTTCGTATGCGTGAGTTTGAGCAAATGGAAATGCAGTTTTTTGTCAAACCCGGCACTGAACTGGATTGGTTTAAAAAATGGAAAGAAATCAGAATGAAATGGCATCAGGCACTGGGGTTTGGGGCAGAAAACTACCGGTTCCATGAACATGAAAAACTAGCTCATTATGCCAACGCAGCAGTAGATATTGAATACAAATTTCCTTTTGGATTCAAAGAGGTGGAAGGTATTCATTCACGTACCAATTTCGACCTGTCGCAACACGAACAGTACTCAGGAAAAAAGCTTCGCTACTTCGATCCGGAAATGAACGAGTCGTATATTCCCTATGTGGTAGAAACTTCCATAGGAGTTGACAGGATGTTCCTGCAGGTCATTTCAGCAGCTTATTGCGAAGAAGAGCTGGAAAAAGACTCACGTGTTGTACTTAAACTCCCGCCTGTGCTGGCTCCGGTGAAACTGGCGGTTTTACCCCTGGTAAAAAAAGACGGCCTTCCGGAGAAAGCACGTGAAATTATCGATAACCTCAAATTCGATTTTAACTGCCAGTACGATGAAAAAGACTCGATCGGGAAACGCTATCGCCGGCAGGATGCCATCGGTACACCATTTTGTGTGACGGTCGATCACCAAACCACACAGGACGATACGGTCACCATCCGTTACCGCGACAGCATGGAGCAGGAACGCGTGGCTATTGCCGAGCTGAGTAAAATTATTGGTAAAAAAGTGAGTATGAAACAATTGTTCGAAAAATTATAGTTTAATATTTTCCCGCGAAGGTGTATCCTGGCAGAGTTTTATTTTTTTCTCTTCCATTTCCTTCGCGGTTTTTCTTGACAGAATCGGATTTTTACAGTTCAGCATTCATATGAAACGAGTCCTCATCATAACCTATTATTGGCCACCCAGCGGAGGTGGCGGGGTCATGCGCTGGCTGAAAATGTCGAAATACCTGCCCGGTCTGGGCTGGATTCCGGTAATTTATACACCCGGGAACCCTGATGCATCGGTAGTTGATGAAAGTTTAGCCGATGAGATTCATCCTCAAACTGAAATACTGAAAACCTCCATCTGGGAACCCTATGAAGTTTTTAGAAAAATAACCGGCAAAAAGAAGGGAGAAAAATTTAAAGCCGGGTACATTTCTGAAGCCTCATCGGGCGATTGGAAAAACAGGTTATCCGTTTTCATCCGGGGTAATTTCCTAATACCCGATCCCCGAAAATTTTGGATTAAACCTTCGGTGAAATTTCTTTTAAAATACCTGAAAGAGAACCCGGTTGACCTGATCGTGTCTACCGGACCACCCCACAGCATGCACCTGATTGCACTCAGATTGAAAAAAAGAATTGATGTCCCCTGGATTGCCGATTTTCGTGATCCATGGACCGATATCGACTTCTACCAAAAACTACGTTTGACGCTGTGGGCCGATAAAAAACACCGAAAACTGGAACTGAAAGTGCTGAAGGAAGCCGACCATATTGTAACGGTCAGTCCCCACTGTGCTAATGATCTGTATAAAATCCCCGGTAAACAGGTGAAAGTCATTTACAACGGTTTTGACCCAGCTGATTTCAAAGAATCCATTCCGGTATCCGGAAATAAATTCTCAATAGCCCACTTTGGAGCATTTAACCGCGACCGTAATCCGGCGATTCTTTGGAAAGTACTGGGAATGCTTGCAAAAGAAAATGCAATATTCAGGGAAAAACTATCCATCAGATTGATTGGTCAAACCGATGATTCAGTTATTGATGATATAAAAAACAACGGATTGGAAAAGAACCTGGTGCAAACAGACCATCTCCCCCATAAAAAAGGACTGGACGAGCTGGCTCAATCCCAGATTTTATTATTGCCCATCAATGATGCCCCAAATGCAAAAGGTATTCTGCCGGGTAAGATGTATGAATACATGGCTCTCAAGCGCCCTATCCTGGCCATTGGCCCTGTAAACTCCGATTTTGCCCAAATATTAAAAGAGACAAAAGCAGGAGCTGCCGTTGATTTTAACGACTTTGCCGGGTTGAAAGAAAGTATTAACCAATACTTTCAGCAATTCCAGGAAGGCGGGTTGGAGGTACATTCCACCCTGGTAGAGAAATATTCCCGGAAAAATCAGGCGAAGAATTTTATGGATTTGATAAAAAAATAGCAATCAGGCATTTCTCAGGAATGGATGGTAGTTGCCTTTTAATCCAACAGGAACAGAATTCCGGACAAAATCTGTCAGTTCAATACTTTCCCGGGCGTCATCAATACCATAACCATTTCCATTCAGAATATTCTGGTATGTGAGAGTATGAAGGTCGGTAAATCCTCCGCTAAATTCAATTTCCTTCCCATTTACAGTAATTGAACGGTACGTACGTAAACTCTTCCCGGTGGCCTGAGGAGGCAGGTCGCTGCTGTCGAGGCTAAGAAACCAGCGCACGCGGGCTTTTTTAAGCTGAAGAAAGCCGGCGGCTTTATGTGGTCCGTAATAGTGTACAATATTCTCCTTCACATCACCAAAAATCCAGGTAATCATATCAAAAAAATGGATGCCTATATTTGTAGCTACTCCCCCCGATTTGGAAACATCTCCCTTCCAGCTCTTCAAATACCATTTTCCACGGGTAGTTATATAACTCAGGTCGATATCGTAATTTTTATCTCCTCCCTCATCAATTTCCTTTTTCAGTGCAAGAATAACCGGATGGTATCGCAGTTGCAAAATGGTGTAAACGTTTTTCCCTGTTTCGGCTTCAATATCTTTAATGATCCGCATATCTTCGGGGTAAACCACCAGTGGTTTTTCGCAAATGGCATGTGCTCCATTACGCAGTGCAAACCGAATATGTGACGGATGCATATAGTTTGGTGTACATATGGTCACATAATCGATAGGCAGACCCTTTCGCCGGAGGTCATCCATATATTTATCCATATTTTCAATTTCCAGAAAAAATTCAGCATCAGGAAAATAGCTGTCCATACGTCCCATTACATCGAACCGGTCGGTAGCACAAACCAGCTCATTACCTGTTTCTTTAATCGCTCTCATATGGCGGTCGGCAATGTATCCTGCCGATCCAATCAATGCAAATCGTTTCATATTTATATTTTTTTCATCGCTAAGACGCTAAGTTGCATTTCCTCCTAGCTCCTCTGCGCCTCTGCGGTTCACTCTTTGATTTTCAAAAATCCATCTGCTAAAATATACTTTTCTCCGGTTTCCGGGCAAACCAGGTCGTCGTTTAAAAGGGCTCCCGACCGGCTCACCCACCCTTTCTGCCGGGCAGGCACACCCGTCATCAGGGCATAAGGTTTAACATCTTTGGTAACAACTGCACCTGCTCCGATAAAGCAATATTCACCCAAAGTAGTTCCGCAAACAATGGTGGCATTGGCACCGATAGTGGCACCTTTTTTTACCAGCGTTTTTTTAAACTCTTCCTTACGGTTAACAGCACTGCGCGGGTTAATCACGTTGGTGAAAACCATGGACGGGCCTAAAAAAACATCATCCTCGCAAACCACGCCCTCGTATACTGAAACATTGTTCTGCACTTTCACGTTGTTGCCCAAAACAGCCTTATTCCCGATAAATACATTCTGCCCCAGCACACAGTCCTCGCCCATCCGGGCTGTTCCCATCACATGACAAAAATGCCAGATTTTTGTACCGTTTCCAATTTGAGCGCCATTGTCAATTATGGCTGTTTTATCAATTAATACCTTTTTCATTATGATGCCTTTTCATCGCAACAACGCAAAGAAAAATTTCATTGTAATCCAGCGTCACTGCCGTTAATCTTTCTGCTAAAAATCATTTAAATATCGGTTAAATCCTTTTTTCAACAAAGGAACATTAAAGTTAATCAGGAATCCTGACTTTTTATTCTTCACTTTTATAATTTTTATTCAATTCTTCTCCATAAAATATTCTGTTACTGCATCAGTAATATATTGCAGCTGTTCTTCCTTCAGCTCGGTATGTATAGGCAGAGAAAGCACGGTTTCAGCCAGCTGTTCACCAACCGGAAAATCACCCTTTTTGTATCCCAGGTACTGATATGCCTCCTGCAGGTGTATAACGCCGGGGTAATAAACCATCGACGGGATACCTTTTTTATTCAGAAATTGCTGCAATTCGTTTCTTCGGCTGGTTTGAATGGTGTATTGGTGATAGGTATGTGTGCTGTAGCTTACCCGTTCAGGCAGGATAATCTCTTCTATATTATTCAGGTGTTCATCATACCAGGCTGCGGCTTCCTGGCGGGCCCTGACATGCATGTCGAAATATTTCAACTTTACACTTAAAACTGCAGCCTGAAGGCTGTCGAGTCTGGAATTGACACCAATACGTTCGTACTGGTATTTTGCTTTCATCCCGTGATTGGCAATGGAGCGGATGATCGCAGCAAGTTTTTTATCGTTGGTAAATACAGCACCCCCATCACCAAATGCCCCAAGGTTTTTAGAAGGGAAGAATGAGTTGCATCCGGCATGACCAACCGTACCTACTTTCTTTCGGGATCCATCGCTAAAAATATATTCAGTTCCCAAAGCCTGACAAGCATCCTCTACTACAAAAAGATGATACTTCCCGGCTAGTTCAAGAATGGGTTCAAGATGAGCACACTGCCCACAAAGATGGACTGGTA
>JAQVON010000130.1 GCA_028702595.1 Mariniphaga sp.
CTGTGAAAGCGTGTGTCTCTGACCTGACCTATATTCCGTGTAAGGATGGATTTCTTTATCTGACCTGTGTGCTGGATCTTTTTGACCGCAAACTGATCGGATGGTCCATAAGCGATCATATGAATGCATCCCATACCGTAGTCCCGGCTATCAGGATGGCCAATAGGAACAGACCTTTTGCAGAAAGAATGATATTCCATTCTGACCGGGGTATCCAGTATGCCTGTAAACAAACTGTAAACCTGTTGAAATCCCTGAAGCTGGAACAAAGTATGAGTGGAAAGGGAAATTGTTGGGATAATGCTGTGGCTGAAAGCTCTTTCAAAACTTTCAAATCTGAATTGGTCTATGGTACCAAACTCAAAACAAGAGAACAAATGCGCTTGCATGTATTTGAATATATTGAAACCTGGTATAATCATAAAAGGAGATTCTCAGCATTGGGTAACTTAACCATTGATGAATTCTGGAATCAGTATAATATTAAAAAAGAATCAATTAAAAATGTCGCTTAACTTTTTGTCTCAATTAAGTTTGCAGGTCCATTGAGCTCATGCAGGTGAAATGAAATAATAAATGGAATTTGTATATATTTTAATTACTTTCGTTTGTTCCAATAAACCGGAATCTTTGGTTCATCTGATATAATTAATTATTCTCAATGGTATCAGATGGAACTCGCATATTTTTAATCATACTCGTTTCAAAAAATAACAAGAGTTTTTTTAATTGTAAAGAGACAGACCATGCAAAGAAGAAATTTTTTAACCAGACTGATGCTTGCCGGTGGGGCTTTTACTCTTGGACCGGCTTGTGGCAGGAGAATAAATCTGGAACAGACAGAAAGCTCTGAAGCCAATGGAGACCTGTCACTGATTACAGGCAACAGGATTACTGAACCTGAGAGGCAGATTCCCGTTTTGGCTGAAACAGATGTACTGGTCATAGGCGGGGGTCCTTCCGGTGCCGCTGCTGCCATTGCTGCAAGCCGGACAGGTGCTGAAACCTGGCTTGTGGAAAGGTACAACCATTTGGGAGGTTTGTGGACGGGAGGATTAGTCCTGCCGTTACTTTCCACTCATGGCGTTGACAAAGAAAATAACAGGCGACAGGTAATCTACGGGATTGGCGGGGAGATGTCGCAAAGATTGAAGGCCGTGGGAATGAGTATCGATGAGATAAATCCGGTTATAGATCCGGAAGCTGCTAAGTATGTTATAGAGGAAATGGCAAGAGAAGCTGGTGTTAAAGTGCTTTATCATACCTGGTGTGCCAATGTTATAATGGATGGACCAACAATTCAGGGGATTTTTGTTGAGAATAAATCGGGAAGAATGGCACTGCTGGCCAAGGTTGTAATCGATTGTACCGGCGATGGTGATATTTTTCATTGGGCGGGCGACAGTTATGATCTGATGAAATATCATATTGGTCTGGTGCACAGACTGGGCAATGTTGATCGTATTGATACAGGAAAACCGGGATATCAGCCAATGAGCTTGGGGGAACCTACTCCTGTTCCGGGGGTGGGTTGGGTTAATATGAGAGGAAAAGACGATCAGAATGGTGTGGATGCATTGACTTTATCGGAGTTGCAGACAGAATATCGATTGAAGATTTGGGAAGATGTGCAAAAAATCAGACAAACTCCCGGCCATGAAAAAGTGTTTCTTTTGGATACAGCTTCCCAACTGGGTGTGCGTGTGTCCAGAATTCTGGAAGGTGAATACAGGCTTAGCCTGGAAGATTCCATGACCTACAAATCCTTCGATGACGTAATTGGCATCTGCGGAGCCTGGACAACCATGCTCTATAAAGGGAAAAGGGTGGCACCGGCACAAAGACCCATGTGGCAGATTCCCTACCGGTCGTTGCTCCCCAAAAAAACTGAAAATTTATTAGTCGCCGGACGTTGTTTTAGCTATGAACGCGACTTGGTGGAAGATGGGCGAATTATTGGCACTGCCTTGATTACCGGCCATGGTGCCGGTGCTGCAGCCGGTCTTGCCATTAAAGAGAGAGAATCGGTCAAAAATATCGATGCTGATAAATTGAAAAAACTATTGAAGGCACAAGGTGCCTGGTTGGGATGAAACGACATTTGTTTACATCCAACAAAATAAGGCTGGTATCTTCTGCTTTAGCCGTTGTTTTTGCTCTTCCTCTCTTTTGGAAAGGGCTTGCAGGTTTGTATACCTGGTTCAGTCCATTTATACTGCTCCATTCAGTAATTGTTTTAAAATCTTTTGTCTGGATGAATTTTCTGGGCATGGTAGTTCTTGTTTTTTCATTCATGCGTAAACGTTGGTTTTGCCGGTATATGTGTCCGGTTGGATATGGTTGCGATTTGGTATCCAAATACAGTATACGCAGAAATTTTAAATTATCCCGTGTTCCCGATTTCTCCAAAGGGCTGGCCATTGCATCTCTGGTTGCTGCAGCAGCAGGATTGCCTCTTTTTATTCTGCTCGACCCGATGGCTTTGTTCCATGGCTTCTTCTCTGTTTTTTCCGGGAACAAACCTTTTTGGGTAATCGTCTCTTTTTCGGGATTACCTGTTTTATTGGCCATACACTTGTTTATCCCCGGTGTATGGTGTGCCAGGATCTGCCCGCTGGGTGGGCTGCAGGATCTGTTCGGTATGGCCAGACAAACAATCCGGAAAACCAGATCAGAAAAAAAGAGAAATAGTGAATTTAAGGGATCGGGAAGAAGGCTTTTTATTGCATCGGGTTTGGGTATTGCTTCCGGATTATTGATCCCCCGGTATTTGCACACATCTTCGTATCAACGTATACGCCCGCCTGCATCTCTTCCATCAGATTTATTCAACGTATTATGCATCCGTTGCAGCAACTGTGTCAAAGCATGTCCTACACAAATCATTGACAATAATACAGATACGTCTGATCCTGTTGCCTGGATGACACCTGTTGTCCATTTTGAAAACAGCTATTGTCTTGAAAATTGTAACTTTTGCGGGAGGGTTTGCCCCACTGGAGCCATTTCACCATTTAGTATAGATGCTAAAAAGAAAATTGTGATGGCATTAGCTGTCGTTCATCTTGAAGCATGCCTGTTAACCAAACGATCGGAATGTGACAGGTGTAAAGAGGCATGTAAATACGATGCTATAAAAATAGAATATCTGGCCGAAAAAAACCAGATGGCTCCAGTAGTTGATAATGATAAATGCATTGGGTGTGGTGCATGTGCCGTAATATGCCCGCCATTTACCATTGATATGATCCCGCCGGAAGAGATAGGGTTTTAAACAATAATCACCTCAACCCCATTTTTTTCAAGCTTTTGGCGATCTTCTTCTTCTATCCCAGAATCTGTAATAACCACATCGATATCCGAAACCGGTCCGATGAAGGCAAATCTTCTTCTTTTAAACTTACTTGAGTCGGCAGCTACAATCACTTTTTTCGCAATTTTAATCATGATATGATTGAGATGAGCCTCTTCTGAGTCGTGCGTTGATAACCCATAAGACGAGTCGATGCCATCAGCACCAAGAAAAAGTTTATCGCAATAAAACTTTTCGAAATTCTTATTCGCTAAAACACCAACAAGGGATAAAGACTTTTTTCGAAGTGAACCTCCAGGCATGAAAATGTTTATTTCTTCGTATTTTGAAAGAATACTTGCAATATTAAGTGCGTTGGTTATGATGGTAAGGTTTTGAAAGTTTTCTAATATTTTCGCAATCTCTGTCGTTGTTGACCCTGAGTCCAGTACAATGGTGTCTCCATCTTCAATCAACTTAACTGCTGCCCTGGCAATCAGCTGCTTTTCCTTGAGAAATTCTTTTTGTTTCTCAGCAATGGTGGGATCATTGGACATGTGGTAATACTTGATCTTAATGGCTCCTCCTCTGGCACGGATCAACATATTTTGTTTTGCAAGATGAGCAAGATCATTACGAATGGTTACTTCGCTTATTTTAAATGTTTTACTTAATTCTTTTACTGAAACTTCACCATTAGCGTCAAGTTCTTCAAGTATTTTAGCTCTCCGCGATACTGTTGATTTATTGGATGAACGGTTCATATAAATGTTATTAGTAATTGTTTAACTGAGTTTTAATAAAAAGAACAAAGATAATAAAAAGAAATTAGAATTATTTTTAGAGCAGATTGCATTATAAATATTTGCTTATAGAATTTAAATTACGCTGTTTTTTGGTTAAAATTTTTAATCTAATCGATACATCTTTAGTTCCTTATCAGTTTTTATTTCGTTTCTTCTTTTCTTTCAAAAAGAAAGATATACGTAAAAGTATAAATTTTTGCGAAATATAATATTTATTTCGATAATAATATTCAACAATAAAAGCAAAGTCTGAAAAGAAGAGAAAGCACCGGGAAAATGGGTAAGGACAAGATGGACTAATTCGTACTTCTCTTTAAAATCAAGAGTCTGGACAGACTCTAATTATATATTTTTCCTTTATAGTATTCTATATAAGTTTTCAGGTTTTCAAGATAACCCTCCATATTCAGCAACAGTTCATCGTAAATCAGGTACGACATATCAGCTGTTCGGAAAGCAAAATGGCGGGCGCGATCCTGCTCATGAAAAAAAGATTTTTCAGGTGTTGACATTCCTTTGGGCAATCGGGTTTGTTCCCAGGTTTTCACCAGCTTATTCAATACTTGATTTCTTCGGTCAATGCTCGATTCAATGATTTCCCGGGCTGTTTCCAGCTGTTGCAAAGCCTGTCGTTTGTCAATAAAGGTCAGGCGGTGAGCCCGGGTGATGGTATTTTCCAGGTTGGAAAGATCGAGATAAGTCAGGCAGGTATGTTCTATCAGCCGGACCAGGGTTCTGTACAATTCGAAATCGTATTCATTTTTTACACCCACTCTGATGTTGTCATCAATAATAGTCAGTGCCCTTTTCATTTTTTCGAGCATCTGTTTCGATTCCCCGATTTTTTCCTGATACTCAACATTCCAGTATGGATCATACTCTATATTATCATTACGGGGAAGATCCGGTAAATGTGTTTTTCCGATAACTCCGTGATGCCACACATTCCGCTCAAAAG
>JAQVON010000060.1 GCA_028702595.1 Mariniphaga sp.
CGATGAGGGGAAACTGAGAGGGATCTTCATGCATCTGATCAATAATGCATTGAAGTATACACATGAAGGGAACATCGGGGTGGGTTACCGGATGCTGGCCAACCGGATAGAATTTTTTGTGTCGGATACGGGGATTGGGATTTCCGGGGCACATCAGCAGACCATATTTGAACGGTTTATCCAGGCCGACATGAGTTTATCCAGTCACTATGAAGGTCTGGGACTGGGGTTAACCATCAGTAAAGAATATGTTAAGATGCTTGGCGGAAGCCTCCGCCTTGAATCGGAGCCGTGTAAGGGGTCTGTTTTCTTTTTTGATTTACCTTGTCAGCCGGTTTGCTGACTTTTGCGCGTGAGGATTAGCTCTGACGGAGTTGGTCTGGTTTCATTGTATAAAATACATGTTAATAATGAATACGGTTAATATGATAGGTTTACATTAATTGTTATTTTTGCGTGAAAATCATCTAAATCAAAATATTTATGATTCTTGGATTACTCAAAGAACAAGGAAGTGAAACCCGGGTAGCGCTGTTGCCGGAAATTGTTCAGAGCCTGGTCGATTTGAAGGTACAGGTTTTGGTGGAGCAGTCGGCCGGAGAGAAAGCCTTTGCCACGGACAGCATGTACAAGGCTTCCGGAGCTCTGGTTGTTTCACGGGAAGAGGTTTATAAATCAGCAGAAGTTATCTTACAGATTCAGCCACCGTCACCGGGTGATGTAGAAAGCCTGAGGAGTTCCCAGGTCTGGATCAGTGCTTTTAATCCGTTGTGGGATACCGGCTTGGTTCGCTCCTTCCAGGAGAAGGGCAACACCACCTTCAGTCTCGACTCCATACCGCGCACAACCCGGGCACAGGCGATGGATATCCTGTCATCGATGGCAACAGTTTCGGGTTACAAGGCTGTATTGGAGGCGGCATTACGGCTGCCCACATTTTTCCCGATGTTCATGACCGCTGCCGGAACGATTAAGCCGGCTAACGTATTGATTTTAGGAGCAGGTGTTGCAGGATTGCAGGCGGTGGCCACTGCCCGTAAGCTGGGAGCACAGGTCTTCGTGTTTGATGTGCGTTCAGCAGTGAAGGAAGAAGTGAAAAGTCTGGGCGGAAAATTTGTGGAAGTGGAAGGTGCATCGGAAGATAAAAGCGCCGGTGGCTATGCGGTGGAGCAGACCGAAGAGTACAAGAAGAAACAACAGGAAGCAATCGATGCACAGGCTGTCAAGTCAGACGTGATCATTTGCACCGCTCAGATCCCCGGGAGAAAAGCTCCCCTGCTCCTGTCGAAAGAAACCGTGAAACAGATGAAAACGGGCGCGGTGATCGTCGACCTGGCAGCTTCAACCGGAGGTAACTGCGAGGTGACAAAGAACGATGAAGTGGTGCAATACCATCAGAAAACAATCATCGGACAATCCAACTACCCCGCACAAACCCCACTGGACGCCAGTCGTATGGTAGGAAAAAATGTGTTTAACTTCCTGAAACTGATCATTGGAAATGAGGGTGAACTGAACCTGAACTTCGAAGATGATATCGTGAAAGGAACATGTATTACCCATAAGGGAGAGATCCTGAACGAACGGGTAAAATCAGTCATCATCAACAAATAAAAATAACCGGATATGGAAAACGTATTACACTATTTTTTTGAATATAAAGAGACCATTTTTATTATCGCTTTATCCATTTTCCTGGGTATAGAAGTGATTTCCCACGTACCTGCCGTGTTGCACACGCCGCTTATGTCGGGCGCCAATGCCATTAGCGGTGTCATTATTATCGGTGGAATCATTCTTGTTGGCCATGCCAATCTGACCACTTTCTCGGTTGAGCTGGTATTGGGTTTACTGGCGCTGATCTTTGGAACGTTGAATGTGGTGGGCGGATTTGCCGTGACTGACAGAATGCTTGAAATGTTTAAAAAGAAAAAAAAGTAGGAAATCATGATTCAAGGACTAATTATTACAGATATAGCGGGATTCACTGCAGGCGGTGCAATTCTGGAACTTAGTTATCTCATTGCAGCTTTATTGTTTGTCACGGGGTTAAAGCTGCTCTCTCATCCCGAGTCTGCCCGTCGTGGCAACCTGTGGGCTTTTGGCGGCATGGCGCTGGCTATGCTCACCACGCTGATCCTGCACAGAAATCCGGAAGGGAATGGCATTCCTTTGGCCAATGTCTGGGTTATTCTTGCAGCTGTAGGTGTTGGTGCCGCCATCGGCTGGATCATTGCCCGGCGGGTGAAAATGACAGCCATGCCTCAGCTGGTTTCATTTTATAATGCTACCGGCGGTGCTGCCTCAGCGCTTGTTGCCCTGCTGGAGTATCCCAACGCTGTTGCCGGCGACGTGCAGTCGATCCTGGTGACCGTTCTCGGATTGATCATCGGTTCGGTTGCCTTCAGCGGCAGTATGATCGCTTATGGCAAGCTCGACGGAAAGGTGGGCGATATCATGAAACCTTTCATGACCTACATCAACCTGTTTTTGATGGTGTTGACGCTGGCACTGGGTGCTTATATTGTGACTTCTCCCCTGCCTCCGGCTGAGCTTACCTGGGCTATTTATGCCCTTTTATTCCTTTCCCTTTTATATGGTGTGCTGTTTGTGATGCCGATTGGAGGTGCCGACATGCCGGTGGTGATTTCGTTGCTCAACGCGTTGACCGGTATAGCTGCAGCAATGGCTGGTTTTATCTACAGCAACCAGGCAATGATTCTGGGAGGTATTCTGGTTGGAGCGGCAGGTATGATTCTTACCGTGCTGATGTGTAAAGCTATGAACCGTTCGCTCATCAATGTGATTGTCGGTGCATTTGGCGGAAGCGCTGCCTCCGTGGGTGGTGAGCAGGGTACCGTTAAGGAAATTACCCTGAGTGATGCGGCTGTTTTGATGAGCTATTCACAGCGTATCGTGATCATTCCGGGTTACGGTCTGGCAGTTGCCCAGGCTCAGCATATCGCCCAGGAACTGGATGAGCTGCTGGAAAGTAAAGGCGTGAGCGTGAGGTATGCCATCCATCCGGTGGCAGGACGTATGCCGGGGCATATGAATGTGCTCCTGGCTGAAGCAGATGTGCCCTACGAAAAACTGGTGGAAATGGATGATATCAACCCCGATATGCCAAACGTGGACGTGGCTATAGTGGTGGGAGCCAATGATGTGGTCAACCCCGCAGCTTATAACGACCCGGGTAGCCCCATCTATGGAATGCCAATTATTGACGCACACCTGGCAAAAAATATAATTATTATGAAACGCGGTATGGGAAAAGGATATGCAGGCATTGAAAATGCCCTGTTCTTTAACGATAAAACACGTATGTTGTTTGGTGATGCCAAAAGCTCTATCCAAAAACTGGTAGCTGAAATAAAATCAATGTAAGGAAATAAAATCGATGAAAGGGAATAAAAAACCCCGGCTTCCTGGCCGGGGTTTTTTATTCCCTGATATTCTGTCAGAATCCAAATTTTGCAGGCAGCCACAAGCTGATTTCCGGCAGGTAAGTAACCAGCAACAGAACGATGATCATGGCCAGGAACATGGGAATCAGCGGCTTGATGACCTTCTCGATACTCAACCCGGCAACACTGCAGCCGATAAACAATACCGAGCCCACAGGAGGAGTGCATAATCCAACACTCAGATTCAACACCATGATGATCCCAAAATGAATAGGATCAACACCCATAGCTGTTACAATGGGTAAAAATATGGGAGTGAAAATCAGTACGGCAGGAGTCATATCCATGAAAATACCTACAACCAGCAGGATCATGTTGATGATCAGCAGGATCATAAAAGGATTACTGGTGAGGGCAAGCAATCCTTCGCTTACATTCTGTGGAATATTTTCGTACGCCATGATCCACGATAATCCCAGACAGGTAGCAACCAGGAGCATGACAATTCCTGTTGTCTTGGCCGAGCGTAGGATGATATCCGGCAGGTCGCGGAAGGAGATCTGGCGGTAGACAAAAGCCAGGATCAATGAATACAAAACTGCTATTGCAGATGCTTCGGTAGCTGTAAAAAATCCGGCAACAATACCACCGATCACAATGACCAGCATCAGCAGACTGGGAATGGCATCGAGGAATTTGCGGGTACCTTCCCAGGCTTTTTTCTTGTTCCGGATGGTTCTGACCACAGCCCAGGCAGCAAAAGCAGCTAAAGCAACATACAGCAGGAGTTGGTTTACGACCGGAGAGAAATTACCTTTCGAAAAAACAATCCCCTGGTAGATAACCAGAAGACCAACAATGACAGCAGCAACAACACCCAGCGTTCGCAGGGCGGCAGACATGCCTTTCTGTTTGTAAACAAGCATGGTTATGGCTGTGATGATGATTCCCAAACCCGTCAGGATACCCGGTATATACCCGGCCAGGAACAAGGCTGTAATGGAAACCCCGCCGCTGGCTAAAGAGTAAACAATAAGCACGTTACTTGGGGGAATGGATAATCCCGTGGTGGCAGAGGTAATATTCACGGCAGCACTAAAATTTTCGGGATAGCCTTCTTTTTTCATCTCGGGTTGCATGATACTGCCAATAGCAGACGCTGAGGCTGCTGCCGAGCCGGAGATCGCTCCAAACAACATGTTGGCAATCACATTGACCATGGCTACACCACCAGGTATGCCTCCCACAAGAACCCGGGCAAAATCAATCAGCCGGATGGCTATGCCTCCACTATTCATGATGTTGCCGGCCAGTATGAAAAATGGAATGGCCAGCAGCGCAAAACTGTCAAGCCCCGTGGCCATACGTTGTGAAAAAGTAGTAAGCGCCGGGATCATGTCAATACTGACCAACATGGTTAATATGCCGGAAATGCCTATTCCAAACGCAATAGGTACACCTAAAGCCAGCAGGATAACAAAACTGAATATGAGGATAAATATTTCTAAAAATTCCATAATAATGCTATTTACGGTTTGCTTTGAACATTTTATACATGTTATCCATATCAAAATAGGTGATCAGTATTCCGCTAAGGGGAAGAACACAATAGACAAAACCCAGCGGTATGCCCAGAGCGGCTGATTTCACCGTCAGGTAAAACCGGGTGTAAACCAGCCAGGAACCCCCAACGATCAGTACTGTAATAGAGAACAGGATGATCACACTGCTGATGATCATCTCCAGAACATATTTCCTGTGCGGACTGCTGCGTTGCAGCAGAATATCGATAGCCAGGTGTTCCCGTTTTCCGGCAACATACGTGGCACCCAGCAGACCCACCCAGATCAGAAGAAAACCTGCCAGCTCGTCGGTAAAACTGCTGGGCGAATTCATCACGTACCTGCTGATGACCTGCCATAATACGTCCAGTACAAGGATACTCATCAGAAAAACAAGTACCCATTCAAGTGCTTTGTCAATGATTTGTCGAAATGTCATGCTGTTAAATTTTATTCAGATGCCTGGATCCTTTTGATATAAGAATAGATTATTTCGTTGTCGTGGTAGCTCTCCAGCAGAGGTTGCACCCGTTCGATGAAGGGTTCTTTATCGGGATAATTGATCTGAACCCCTGCTTTTTTAATTTCTTCAAGCGATTCTTTCTCTGATTCTTGCCAGAGCTTTCTTTCCAGAACAGCCGATTCGTCGGCTGCCTGCTGTACCCACTCCTTTTCCTGTTCCGACAGTTTGTCCCAGATCAGCTGACTGATAACCAGCACGTCGGGTATGGTTGTATGCTCATCGAGGGAGTAATACTTACACACTTCGTAGTGGCGCGATGTATAGAGACTTGGCGGATTGTTTTCTGCTCCGTCAACTACCCCGCTTTGTAGTGCAGTATACAGTTCTCCCCACGATATGGGCGTGGCAGACCCGCCCAGGGCACGGATCATCTCTACGGCTGTGATACTTCGCATAACCCTGATTTTCAAACCCGTAAGGTCATCGGGATGGGTGATGGGCTTCGACTTGGTGTAGAAGCTCCGTGAACCGGCATCATAATAGCAGAGACCGCGGATCCATTTGTCTTTCGTGCTCAGCAGCAGATCTTTACCAATGTCGCCATCCAGGATGCGGAAGGCATGCTCCTTGGATTTGAAGATATAGGGTAATCCAAAAACTTTATAATCGTCGGCAAAGCTTTCCATCACCGCTGCAGATACCTTAGTGATGGCGAGACTACCAATCTGTACCAGTTCAACACATTGCTGCTCCGATCCCAGTTGTTCGGCTGGGTACACTTCAATGATCAGCTTCCCGTCAGACAACTCCCCGGCGCGTTTGGCCATAAACTCCATGGATTGGTGCACCGGGTGGTCGGTTGGAAGTCCGTGGGCCAGCTTCAGTTCGGTTTTATCGGTTGTGCCTATACAGGAGGAGATAAAAACCAGAAGTAAGCCTCCCCATATCAGGTTGACTGTTTTGTTCATATGCATTTGTGTTTATTAATTTTGAATGGTATCATTTGTTCAGGTTTTATATTTTTGGATGATGGTCAGGGTGTCTTTACATTTTTGGGTGATCCAGTTGTAATCTTCCCGCAGGAGTACCTCTTTGGGGAACAGTTTTGATCCCATACCCACGCAGGTAACGCCGGCTTCGAACCATTTTTTCAGGTTCTCTTCTTCGGGTGAAACGCCGCCGGTTGGCATGATGCTGGTCCAGGGCAGGGGTCCTTTTACTGCCTGCACAAATCCGGGTCCTCCCACTTCCGATCCGGGGAAAATCTTCACCACCTCGGCACCCAGTTCATGTGCGCGGTTGATTTCGGTCACCGACCCACAGCCAGGGCTCCAGGCAATTTTTCGTCTGTTGCATACCCGTGCTGTTCCTTCATCAATCAGCGGTGCCACAATAAAGTTGGCTCCCAGGGCGATGTACATGGCCGCTGTTCCTTCGTCCACAACCGACCCCGCTCCCATGATCATCTCCGGGCATTCCTGAATAGCCCATTTGTTGATCTGCGCAAAAATGAGCGTGGCAAAGTCACCCCGGTTGGTGAACTCAAACAGCCGCACTCCCCCTTCATAACAAGCTTTGATCACTTTTTTGCATACTTCTGCATCGGCATGGTAGAAAACAGGTACCATGCCGGTTTCCCGCATTTTAAGTGCAACATCTATTCTTGAAAATCTGGCCATACTATTGATTTAAAGTTGTGCCAGGGCTGTGCCCTGATGTATGTTCTCTATAGTCATCCTGGTTATCTTGCTACCCTTCCTGATGCATCTCCCTGCATGAGTTTCTCAACCTCTTCAACGGTAACCTGGTTAAAATCGCCGTATATGGTATGTTTCAGACAGGATGCAGCCACGGCAAAGTGGAGTGCTTTTTGGTCATCGCCGTTATAGGTCAGTAATCCGTAAATGAGGCCTCCCATAAACGCGTCGCCGCCACCTACGCGGTCAACAATATGAGTGATCTGGTAGGTTGGTGCGTGGAATAATGTTTTTCCGTTCCAGAGCACCCCCGACCAGGTGTTATGGCTGGCGCTGATGGAGCCGCGCAGCGTGGTGATCACTTTCTTACACCGGGGAAAGCGTTCCATGATCTGTTTCGAAACCGACTCGTAGGCCGCACCTTCCACCTGACCACCGGTGATGTCCACTCCTTCGGGTTTGATGCCCAGTACTTTTTCCGCATCTTCCTCATTGCCCAGGATGATATCGGTTCCGACAACCAGCAGGGGCATGACCTCGCCGGCCGACCGGCCATAGTTCCATAAGTTCTTCCGGAAGTTCAGGTCGCACGACACTGTTATACCCAGCTCATTGGCTGTTTGGATGGCTTCGTGACAAGCATCGGCAGCCTGTTGCGAGATGGCAGGTGTTATGCCCGTCCAGTGAAACCAGTCTGCATCTTTTAATGCCGCTTTCCAGTTAATCATCCCCGGCTCAATCTCCGATACAGCCGAATGAGACCGGTCGTAAACCACCTTACTGCCACGACTTACAGCACCTGTTTCCAAAAAATAAATCCCTAAACGGTCCCCTCCCCATATCAACTGACCGGTACCTACACCATGACCGCGTAAATCCATCATGCAGGCACGACCAATATCATTGTCGGGAAGACGGGTGATGAAGTCAACAGGAATACCATAATGAGCCAGTGAAACGGCTACATTTGCCTCACCTCCGCCAAAGGTGGCAGTCAGCTCATGCGTTTGTGAAAAACGCAGGTTCCCGGGAGTGGCCAGCCGCAACATGATTTCACCAAACGTTACTACTTTCCTCTTCATGAAAAAATATTTAAATATTTTTGTGCAATCGATTGCAAAATTAATAATCTCCGGAACTAAAAAAAAAATTCAGTTGATTATTCGAAGTTAAAAAAAGCTTTGGCGTTGTTAAAGCAGATATTCTCCACCATTTGTCCCAACAATTCCATATCGGCGGGGATCTCTCCGTTTTCCACATCTTTCCCGATCAGGTTACAGAGTGTCCGGCGGAAATATTCGTGTCGCGGATAGGACAGGAAGCTTCGCGAGTCGGTGAGCATACCCACAAACCGGCTTAATAGCCCGAGGTTCGACAGGGCGTTCAGCTGTTTTTCCATGCCATCCTTTTGGTCGAGGAACCACCATCCCGAGCCATACTGCATTTTCCCGGGTACAGATCCATCCTGGAAGTTTCCGGCCATGGTTGCTATGAGCTCATTATCTCTGGGGTTCAGGTTGTAGAGTATGGTTTTGGTGAGTTTATTTTCCATGTCGAGGCGGTTGAGGAGTTTGCCGAGGGGCCGGGCTATCTCGAAGTCGCCAATGGAATCCAGCCCGGTATCGGGTCCGAGCAGGTTAAACAGGCGTGTGCTGTTATTGCGGAGGGCCCCCAGATGAAATTGCTGCGTCCAGCCACGGGAATGGTCCATGACCCCAAACTCATAGAGCATGCACGATTTGAATTTCAACACTTCGGTTTCCGACAGGGTATTTCCATTTCTGATCCTGACAAAGATCTCGCGGATCTCCTTCCCGGTGTAGTCCTCAGCCAAGGCTGTTTCCAATCCGTGGTCAGACAGGCGGCAGCCGTTTTGGTGAAAAAACTCGTGGCGCATAGTCAGGGCGTCCATGAACTGGTCAAACGTCCCGATGGTGATGCCGGCCTGCTCAGCCAGCTGATCTACATAAGGATTAAAAGAGACGGGATTTTCTACGGCCATGGCTTTATCGGGGCGCCAGGCAGGATAAACCCTTACATCAAAACCGCTTGCCCGGATGGTCCGGTGGTGTTCCAGTGAATCAACCGGGTCATCGGTGGTGCAAATGGTGTGCACCTGAGCCTTGCGAATAATGTTTTGTACCTTGTACTCGGGCGATTGGAGTTTCTCGTTGCATTCCTCCCATATTTCGCGCGCTGTGGAAGGATTCAGTAATTTTTCAATTCCGAAGAATCGTTTTAACTCCAGGTGCGTCCAGTGATAGAGCGGGTTCCGAATGGTCTGTGGCACCGTTTCGGCCCATTTCTCAAACTTTTCCCAGTCAGTGGCCCGGCCGGTACAGAACCGTTCATCTACTCCGTTCGCTCGCATAGCCCGCCATTTGTAATGATCACCGTACAGCCAGATCTGCGTTATATTCTCAAATTGCTTGTTGTCAGCTATATCCTTTGGCGGAATGTGACAATGATAATCAAATATGGGCATCTTCGCCGCATGCTGATGATAAAGCTGCTGTGCTGTTTCTGTTTGTAACAGAAAATTGTCATCCATAAATCGTTTCATCTCTCTGTTTTTTTAACCACAAAGGGCACAAATGATAACCACATCATTATTGGTCGTTGCCCTTCCCTCTTTCGTCATTCGTAATTCTCTTCAAGTTCGTAAATCATCTAAAATTTGAATAATCTTTTCAGATGCCGGTCATAAATATTCTCTTCGACACAATTTCCAATCACCGTGCTGTATTTTTGGAGCAGTTGGATATATTCATCTCCCATTTCAGCAGCTATTTTGTATCCTACATGGATCAGTTGCCGGAAGTGTGGGTTATAATCGGGATGACCAGGAATATGTCGGAGTGTGTCAGCAAATTTTTTCTGACTCCAGGTATCTACAGCGGCGGGATCAGGCAGTTTGGATGTGTCGATATCGATCACATCGGCATAAGGAGCACAAAGTTCATCTCTCCGGGCCAGTGCTTTTTTATAGATCTCGCGTGCTACAGCCAGTCCCTCCTCACTTGACACGGCCAGACCGATGACCTCTTCCAGCCAGCTGGTGCCGGCTGTTTTTACGTGGAGTCCCTTGTCGTATTTCCGGATAATTGCGGCCATGGCCGGGTAGATGGAAAACTTGTCGGAGCCCGAGTGCACACTCAGTTTCAGGTCGGCGGGAAGACCGAAATTTTTTACGGCATAATCGATGACCAGCACATCCTGCTCAAACTCCCGGGTAAACTGCTCTGTGTTGCCTTCGTAATCGACTCCTTTATTAAATCTTCCGGAAAATTTGGGAGCCAGGGTCTGCACCGGTATTTGCTCGTTGGCAATGATTTTCAGGATGAAGAACATATCGACAGGAGTTTGAGGTGCGGCCACCTCATCCATGGAAACCTCCGTAATAAAATTCCCTGCTCCCTTTTGGGCTTCAATATGGCGGTAAATCCTGCCGGCTTCTTTTACTGCGCGGAGGTACTTTCCGGCTGCCTCCTCCAGTACCTGGTCGGTCAGCGGGATGGCTTCAGGAATTCCCGGAATAATTACCCGGGATCCCAAAGGAGCGCATGACTCTTTAAAAGCTTTCACCTCACCGGCAGATGGTTTTTCGCCAATATACACGGCCACATCGAGGGTGAAAAAATCAGCGTGCCGGATAAACCGGTCTACGTTGGAGAGGCTGATGTGGTCGGCATCGACAAAGTAAGGTTTTTCCCATCCCAGATTTTTTACTGCGTTGTCGGCTTCTGTCCGGGTGTCGGCAGGTTCGGAGTGAATGGTGTTGTGTTCGCGGTTGGATTTGTTCCATACCGGCGTGATTTCAACCCCCTGCCGATTGGCTTTCAGCAGGGCTTTCAGCTGTGCTTCACCCTGACAACCAAATCGATCGCCGGTACCAAAGCTGTATTTTCCTAAGATCATTTATATGAGTTTATTGATTGAAACTGAAACAGGTTTTCTGTTCCGTGTGCGAACACGAAAGTAGAAATATATTTTGGGTTTTCAAAATTATTTTCAACAGCCGGGCCTCACTTTATCCCTGTGAGATCACCTGTGTGGTCGGCCTTGTTCATCCGGATAATCCCCCCATTCGCCTTATTCTTCTTTTTTCAGCAGGTTTTTGAGTCCTTCTCCCAGTTTATTTAAATTTTTTTGCATGTTCTCCTGGGTTGACCGTTTGATCTCTTCGGTGATTTGTTTACGGGCATCATCCAGGTCAATTTTCACATCAGGCTTCCCAACGGGACCGTTCAGGATCACAGAAGCGGGGATGGTCAGGATCCGTTCCTGTCCGGGGATGACCTGCAGGATATTTTGAATATCTGTACCAAAAGCCTCGCGTTGCACGTTAAAATCGAGACGCATAGTAAGCAGGTTTCCCGGGTTCAGGTTTCCGGAGATGGTCGTTTCCTGACCGGCAATTTTTGTTTGAAAGGGTTTCAGTTGGATGGCTCCGTCAACCACTTCCACGGAAGCTTTGAAGTCATCTATGCTGATATTTTTGAGTTTTTCAGGTTTCAGCAATCCTTTCAGCTGGTTGAACAGGGGAGATTCGATGATCCGGAGGTTCTCGGTACTGAAGATTCCGTTGCCATCGAGTGAGGGAGCTTTCAGTTTGAAATCGGGAGTCAGCTGACCATTCAGCCGGATGTTCGTGTTAAACCTTCCCGCGCTTTGTCTGGCGATCGGAATCATTCGTCGGACGGCCGACAAAGCCTGGTAAGCTTTGGGTATATCAATGCTGGCTAAATCGAAGTTGAAGTCGAACAACGGATGATTCTCCGGGGTATTTTGATAGGAGCCGGATAGTTTTAGTTTCCCATCGAGAATCCCCATGTTCAGGTCGTCGAGTGCCAGTTTTCCGTTCCGGGCAGTGATCAGTCCGTTTACGTCGGTGAGGGGCAGCTGGTCGAAGAGTACCTGGTTGATGTCAGACTGAAAAGTAAAGTCGATATTTGCAGGAACATCAAATACGAGGGTTTCACTCTCTGCAGACTGATTGTCGGCTGCTAGTGCGGATGGTTGCCCGGAATCTTGCTCATGCGTGGGACTTGGTTTCACCTGGAGGCGCAGTAACTCATTCAGGTTAATGCGTGAAGAGTTGAGCTGCAGGTTTCCGGCGAGTATGCCGTCTTTTAACAGGTAATTCAGGTAATTGGACACCTTCCCCGACAACCTGAAATCGCTCTGTCCGATGAGTAGGTTCATCCCGCTGAGGGTCACTGTTTGTGGCGTAAATGTCAGCTTTCCGTCGGGAATGATCACCGGTTGTGTAAGATCAGTACTCTCATATTCAAAATTGGTGAGACGGATGATTCCGTCCGATTGGATTTTCTCGTACTGTTCCTTTTCTATGGCTGAGTAGTTGCCTTTGACTTTCAGGTTGGCTTCTATGATCCCTGACAAATTCATGCTGTCGAGTGGCAGGGCGTCTTTCCATTCAAGGAAGTTGATGTTTCCAATAAAGGTGCCGTCGAACCACGGATCGGTGACCATGTGTTGCAGGGTTAATACCAGATCGATGGGGCTGTTTTTTACTTTGGCATGGGCCTGGTGAATGTCGATCCGGGTCAGATCAATCACGCCCTGCGGTTTTCTGATGGATACGTCGGCTGAGATATCCCGGATCTCTTCCGGCAGCTCAGCGTAGTGCAGGTTTCCGCCGGATACGTCCAGCTTGATGTCGAAAGCAGGATACTCCTCCCCGATGTAATAACCGTTTACTGTTCCGGAGATGACCGCTGTTCCGCTGGTTTGTATATCTTTCAGGTACTCTTCATATTCGGGGGGCACCAGGGCCAGGAAATTATCAAATCCCGATTCTTTTGTTTTCAGGTTCAGGTCAAAAAACATGCTGTCGTTGGGTATACTAATCATCCCCAGCACCTCCAGGGGCAGCCGGTTTACAAACAATTCATTCTCCCGGATCAGAATATCCATTTTATCGTAATCTACCTGCAGCAGGGTGCGTGTTTCCACAGCGGTGTTCGACAGGTAGTTAACATCCAGGTAATCGAACGATACCTCCTGTGATTTTCCTTCGGCCTCAAGCAGTGCTTCCGTACCATACATCTTCCCGGAGATGTTGATGTCGATACCATCGAACCGGAGGATCATGTTGGTTTCCCGGTCTTCATAAATAAACCGGCCATCCAGGATGGCCACTTTTTCGAGCTGAAGCACCAATCCGTCGTCCGTTTCCTCTGCCGATGCCGGTGATGTGGCGGGTGCCCCCGCCTCCCCTGCTGTCAGATCCCAGTTGACCAAACCGGATGTGCCAACCACCAGCTTTAGCCGGGGATGTTCCAGAACAATCTCGTCTATGCCGATGCCTTCCTCGCTGAAAAGCTGGCGGATAGAGGTTTTTGTTTTTAAGGCAGGAACAGAAAATAAGGTGTCGTGCTGAAATTCATCCCTGCCTGTTACAAAAACATCAGTTAATGCCAGCGATACTTTAGGGAAACTCCGGAATAACGAAAGCTTCAGACCGGAAAACTCCACATCAGCATGTATGTGGCTGTTGATGGCACTTTTTGCCTTTTCGATCAGGGTTTGCTTAAAGATCAGCGGAATGGCCAACAATGTGGCGATGAATAGTGCCACCAGGATACTGATAATGATGATTGTTTTCTTCATATTGTTTTGTTTTCTAAATTTCCAACGACAATCTTTTCAAAAGATTTAACTCTTCAAAAATAAAGAAAACCGGAGGATAATCATGTAAAGAAGTGTTAAAGAGTGGTAATTACTGCTTAACGGTCATCTTTTAACGGGTTGGATTTTCGTTTATGATTTTTCTCCTCAGGAGTTGCAGTGCTGTTTGACCTGACCGGATGATATTTCGTTCGCGGATATCGCCGAAGACGAATTTTTCGGCTGTGGTATGGTTGGGGCTGGCGATAGCGATCCATACTGTGCCGACAGGTTTTCCTTCGGTTCCGCCGGTTGGTCCGGCGATGCCTGTTGTGGCTACGGCGAAGCCGGCATTTAATTTTTTTCTGGCGCCTTCGACCATTTCCCGGACCACCTGCTCGCTGACGGCGCCATATTGTCTGAGCGTTTCAGCTGAAACACCCAGGATATTCTGTTTCACCTCATTGGAATAAGCAATAATGCTCCCTTTGAACCACGCGGAGCATCCGGGAACAGCAGTGATCAGATGGGAAATAAATCCACCGGTGCAGCTTTCGGCAACAGCCAGTGATTGCTTTCTCTCCAGCAGAAGTCTGCCTGTAACCTCTGCCAGTGTTTCCTTATCGTAACCAAAAATGTATTCGGGGATGAGCAGTTTTAACTTTTCTATCTCCTGGTCTACCTGCAGTTTTAATGTATCCCCACCGTTGCCGGTTGCAGAAAGACGAAGGCGCACCGACATGGGATTGGGAAGGTATGCCAGTTTTATATGTTGGGGAAGAGATGTTTCCCATTGCTCTATCCGTTCGGCCAGCATCGATTCGGGTATCCCCTGTGTGAGTATCGTTTTGTGGTATATCGCTTTGATTTTGTGGTGGCTTTTCAACCGGGGAAGTACTTCCTGTTGCATCAGCTGCTTCATCTCAAAAGGAACACCGGGCAGTGAAATATAGATTGTATCCTTCTTTTCAAACCACATCCCCGGGGCGGTGCCTGCTCTGTTGGGCAAAACAGTGCAGATTTCCGGCACGAGCGCCTGGTCGCGGTTTAGCTTGTTGAGCGGGATATTCCGGTTTTTAAACCGTTGTTGAATCAACTCAAAGGTGGGTTCGTGAAAAACCAGGCTGGTTTGAAAAAATTCACAAAGCACCTTTTTGGTAATGTCATCCTTCGTGGGGCCTAACCCGCCGGTGAGAACGACCAGGTCAACCCTCTCCCCGGCATTTCTTAACGCAACCCGGATATGCTCCGGGTCGTCGTGAACTGACGTGGCCTGATAAACCTCAATGCCATTCATATTAAGCTGTCCGGCAATCCAGGCCGAATTGGTGTCGATGACCTGGCCGATGAGTATCTCATCTCCGATGGTAATGATTTCACATTGCATGGATCGATTGATTTTTTATTCCGGGGTGATTCTATCAAAATCACAAATTAGAAAATCTTAAACCCGGCAGTGACCATGAAGGTTCTGTTTTTGCCGTCCATTTCCAGCTCCGGATGGTAATACAACTTGTTGGCACCATGTTCGAAGCGGGCATCCAGGAAAAGATTTCCAAAATCAACACCAACGCCATATTGGTACCCGTAATAGTGATTTTTATAATAATCTTCCCTCAACAGCTCATCTCCTGTTATTTCACTGGACGTTAATATGCTCAAAACCGGACCTGCCATGATGCGCAGATTGGCTTTCTCCCCGTCCAGGATTTTCAGGCCCAGCAACAAGGGTACATCGATGTTTTGAAAGTCAAATTTAGTATCCAGTTCCATCAGGTTCGGACTGAACACCTCACCCCCTTTGGAGATGAAATAAGCTTCAGGTTGCAGGTAGATCCTTCCCAGTCCAAGCCGGCCAAAAATACCTACGTGCGCCTTCACGATCGATTCTTCTGAAAAATCGCGATGATCAACAGAAACTTTGGAATTATTGATTCCAGCTTTTAACCCGGCGCTGAAGGATGGCTGAGCTGCCAGGTTCATGGTGATCAGAATAAAAAATAGCGAAATAATGAACTGTTTCATGACGATAAATTTTAGAATTTGTATTTTAAGAGCTTGTTTTAAATTTATCCATTTATTCTATTTTGCTTTTTTTTCGTCCTGTTGATGTTTGCTTCCTTTGGGCCTGCATGTGTAATCTTTTTTAAAACGCTCAAATTTCTGGTTAAGTATATTGGATGATATTTGTATCTTGTCACGCAAAAATACAAAAAAATGGAAAGAAGAGGTTTTTTTAAAAAATCGGCTGCAGTTGCAGGAACTGTTTTTGCAGCCGGACAGTTGAGTGCTGGTGAGGTAGGGTCGTATGAGAGAGATTTGTATGAAATGAAGGTTTATCAGTTCTCAGGTGGCGGCGGGGTTAACCAGCTCAAAAAGTATTATACGGACGCCTTGATTCCCTTTCTCAACAAACAGGGTGTAAAAGTGGGGGCATTCCGGGAGTATGGCATGGAGGAGCCTCCCCGGGTATACATGCTTCATGCCTACAGAGATCCGTTGGATTACTGGAATGCAACCCGCGATATGAGAACAGACAGTGTATTTTTGAAGGCTGCAGGGAACTATTTTGGGCTTCCTGCCGCCAATCCGGTGTTCGAACGGTACGATACCTTTATCATGTCAGCCTTCCAGGGCCTCCCGCAGCTGAGCATGCCCGCCAAAAACCGGGGACTGTTTGAGCTGCGCATTTATGAAAGCCACAACGAGGAGGCTTTTTGGCGGAAGGTCAGGATGTTTAATAACGAAGAGCTTCCCCTTTTTAAAAAGGTAGGATTACATCCTTTTTTCTTTGGTGAGATAATGGCTGGCCGACACATGCCTGCGTTGGCTTATATGTTGTGGTTTAAAGATATGGAGGAGCGTGATGCCAACTGGAAGACATTCGTTACCAGTGAGGAATGGAAAATTATGAGTAATAAGGAAGAATATGCTCATACAGTGAGCAAGGTGAGAAGAATATTTTTAACCCCGATGGATTTTAGTCAGTTCTAAAAGGATGAAAGCACTGGTGCTTGATGCGTATAATAAACTGAATTACAGAGATTTCACTGATCCTGTGATTCAGCCGGATGAGGTATTGATTGAGGTGAAGGTGTGTGGAATATGCGGGAGTGATGTGCATGGTCTGGATGGCAGCACCGGACGCCGGAATCCGCCCTTGGTGATGGGACATGAAGCATCGGGGGTGATTTTGGAGACCGGCGGGGAGGTAAAGGGGTGGAAAGCGGGCGACCGCGTTACCTTTGACTCGACCATTTATCCGCTCAACGACTGGTTTACCTTAAAGGGACGGTACAACCTAAGCAACAACCGTCAGGTGCTGGGTGTTGCACCCAACGAATACCGGCGGCACGGAGCTTTTGCCGAAAGGGTGGTTGTGCCGCAACATATCCTGTACCGTATTCCTGACGAAGTATCATTTGTGGAAGCAGCCATGGTTGAGCCCATCGCTGTGGCTGCTCACGCCATCGAGCGTTCGGGAATGAAACCCGGGAGCAGCGCCCTGGTTACAGGCGTTGGCATGGTGGGCGTTTTTGTGGTCCAACTGCTCAACATAGCAGGCGCAAACCCCGTTATAGCTATCGATGTGGATGCCAATAAGCTGAAGCTGGCTGAGAAGTTTGGAGCCGATCACACCTTCCCTGCAGGTGAAGAAAATCTCCCGGAGAAAATTTTATCTCTCACCAAACAGCGGGGTGTCGATTTCTCTTTTGAAGTTGCCGGGTACACTGAAACGGTGAACACCTGTATTGATCATACACGCAAAGGAGGTACCGTTGTCCTGGTCGGCAACCTCTCCCCGCTTATCCAGTTTCCCCTTCAACAAGTGGTAACCCGCGAAATCAAACTCACCGGTAGCTGTGCAATAAACGGGGAGTATGAAATGGTACTCGATCTGATCCAATCCCGGCGAATCAATGTTTCAGAACTTATATCAGCAGTTGCTCCCCTGGCAGAGGGAGCGGATTGGTTTAACAGACTCTACAACAAAGAAAAAGGACTGAATAAGGTGATGCTGTCGCCTGATCCCGAAATTGTGAAACAGTGGCAACAAAAAGGTTCCTGAAGGCAGGAAAAGGACACTCCTGATGAGTAACTAATTGTACCTCCCATGTGCAACCTGGCACAAGTGGAAGATGTTTGTTCTGCACAAAAAAATCAATAAACCTGGATTCCCTGCAACAGAAAATGGAAACATATTCGTAACTTTTTAAACTGAACAGGAGTACACTAAACAAAAATGTACGAATATGGCAGCAAAAAAACACCTGAGCGTATGCGGATCGATTACGAAAAAAGAATCCCTGATACTGATCACAAGCAACATCCTCAAAAACAGCATGGTAGCTGAAGCCGACCAGCCTTACTCCGGGTATTACGGAGGAATACCGGATAAAGCCCGGCCCAATTCGTTGTTTCTTTTTACCGACAGGTATTATACCCTGGAGGAATCGTTGCGTATGACCCAGCATATCAAGCTGTGTGCAAAAAACAAAGTGAATGTTGCCAGTGCTGTGATCCAGTCACGTAACCACTGTCTGCCGGCTATTCGTATCCGGAATTTTCCCGATTATCAACACCTGGAAATGCTCCAGCACTGTTATGCAGAGCTGGGAGTGAAGTTTCAGCGGAAAACGCAGGTTGATCCGGAAGTTTTGGTATCGGTTAACAAATGTTTTTTTCTGGAAACAGCCGGTCCGGGAGTTTATCTCGACAGAACAGAGGCACATGAAGGATATATTGCTGTTTCACAGTATATGAACTGGCAGGACTTTGAAGAACTGATCCGGCAGGTCCGGAACAACAGTGACTGTCCGCTTTTTGATGCAGCTCCCGGCGGGTTGATCATGGAAGGCCGGGTAACGGATATCCTGCGGATCTATTCACATCACCTGGATGTGCAGCTTCTTCAGGTTATTCGAAAAGAAGTTGATAAATGGATTTGATTTGAGGATCACTTCAGGGCTTTTTCAATTTTTGTAAGTCCTTCCCGGGCCTGTTCGTCATCGGGTCGCAGTTCCAGTGCTTTATTATACCAGAAACGGGCAACGTTCAGGTCTCCTTTTTCATGTGCTTCAGCTGCATGTTGCATGTGGTTGTTGAACTGTTCGCCCGATTGCCCGGCAATCCGTTCAGCAATAAGATTGGCAATAGCCTGCAGCTGCTCGCGGGGGTAACTCTCAGCCGGTTTTACTGTGATCGCCCGGTTGTACCAACCGCGGGAAACGGCCAGCTGGTTGGCCCGGAAGGTGGAATCAGCCTGATTGATAAATTGTTGGTAATCCCGGTCGGACTGGCTGGAAAGCATACTGTTTACCAGTTGATTGATTTCCTGTATCCGTTGTGGTGGATAATTCTCTGAAGGTTTGACATCCCACGCTTTATAGTACCAGGCACGGGAAGCATTGTATTGTTGCTTGTCGAAATATTCATCTGCAATGGCTACATAATCCTCATACAACTGATTCAGTGCGGCTTCGCTCATTTCCTGACGGATGCTTTTCTCCTGCTGTTGTTGTTCAATGAGTGCTTTCCGGCGCTCCAGTTCTTCAGCTGCTTTGGCTTCCGCCTCTGCTGCCAGCCGGGCCTGTTCTGCAGCTTCGGCTGCCAGTCGTGCCTGCTCTGCGGCTTCCGCCTCTGCTGCCAGCCGGGCCTGTTCTGCAGCCTGTGCTTCGGCCGCGATACGTGCTTCTTCAGCTGCTTTGGCTTCCGCTTCTGCCAGGATGCGTGCCTGCTCTGCGGCTTCGGCTGCCAGTCGTGCCTGTTCGGCGGCTTCCGCCTCTGCTGCCAGCCGGGCCTGTTCTGCAGCCTGTGCTTCGGCCGCGATACGTGCTTCTTCAGCTGCTTTGGCTTCCGCTTCTGCCAGGATGCGTGCCTGCTCTGCGGCTTCG
>JAQVON010000131.1 GCA_028702595.1 Mariniphaga sp.
AAGCTGTGCAAAAGAGAACAGGCCTTATCATTGCTCATCATCCTGTAATATTTTCCGGAATAAAAAAAATAACCGGGGGAAATTATGTGGAGCGGATCCTTGCTCAGGCAATCAGGAATGAGATAGCGATCTATGCAGCTCATACAAATCTGGATGCTGCTCCAGGGGGAGTAAATGCAAAAATTAGCGAAAAATTGGGATTAACCGGTTGCCGGGTATTGCAGCCGCTTACCGGACGATTAAAAAAGCTGGTTGCTTTTATACCCGTTGACGCTGCCGATAAGGTGAAAAAAGCAATTCTTGATGCCGGGGCAGGTCATATAGGAAACTACGACTATTGCGGATTCTCCCTGAATGGATCCGGTAGCTTTCGCGGAAATGACCAGGCCCATCCATTCGTGGGCAAAAAAGGACAAGTGCATCATGAAAATGAAATCCGGTTCGAAACTATTTTTCCTGCCTGGAAACAGAACACTATATTGGAAGCATTAATGGATGCCCATCCGTATGAAGAGGTTGCTTTTGATGTTTATCCACTGGAAAACAGCTACCAGACAACTGGAATGGGAATGGTCGGCAAGTTGCCGGAGCTTCTTGCGGAAAATCAATTCCTGCAACTGCTCAAAAATCAATTCCATACGGGATGCATTAAACATACCGCGTTCACAGGAAAAAAGATCAGCCGTGTTGCCGTCTGCGGTGGGGCAGGAGCATCCCTGCTTCCTCTCGCCATACAGGCTAAAGCTGATGCATTTGTGTCGGGCGATTTTAAATACCACCAGTTTTTTGATGCCGACAACAAAATCCTGATTGCGGATATCGGACATTTTGAAAGTGAACAATTCACTAAAGAACTTTTTTTTGAGTTACTTGTGAAAAAATTTCCTAAATTTGCACTCCGTTTTTCTGAAGTGAAAACGAATCCGGTAAACTATTACTGATATAAAAAATTTAATGTTTTAGCGTGATGAATACACCCATATCGAAGCAACAGGAAAAAGACTTTTCAATTGAAGATAAGCTGCGCGCATTATATGAATTGCAGACCGTAGTTTCTGAAATAGATAAAATTAAAATTCTAAGGGGAGAACTGCCTCTCGAAGTTCAGGACCTGGAAGATGAAATCACCGGACTAAAAACCCGTTTGGTTAATCTGGATGATGAAATCAAAAACCTGGAAACAGCCATCAAAAACAAAACAATTGCTATTAAAGATTCGGAAAGTTTGATCGCCAGATATACAGAACAGCAAAATAATGTCAGAAATAACCGGGAATATGATTCCCTATCAAAAGAAATAGAGTTTCAAAAGCTTGAGATTGAACTTTCTGAAAAACGGATCAAAGAATTCTCCTCTGAGATGCAGGAGAAAAAAGAGAATTTTGAAGCTTCGAAAGCGCTTTTAAAAGAACGTGAGGAAGACCTGGAGAGAAAGAACAATGAGCTGGATGAAATTACCCAGGAAACTCAGATTGAGGAAGAGAAGCTAAAAGCAAAATCTGAAAAGATTGAGTCGTTTATTGAGCCTCGTTTATTAACTGCTTTCAAACGAATCAGGAAGAATGCCAGGAACGGACTGGCTGTGGTTACCATTCAGCGTGATGCCTGTGGAGGCTGTTTTAATAAGATTCCACCTCAGCGTCAGATGGATATTGCCAGTCGCAAAAAAATTATTGTTTGTGAATATTGCGGACGTATCCTGGTTGATAAGGATATTCACGTTTTGCCCGCTGAATAAAGTCTTACCAGCTACCCCCGGCACCTCCTCCTCCGAAGCTGCCTCCGCCAAATCCACCAAATCCACCAAATCCACTGCTTCCACCAAACCCGCCACTTCCGGATGAGAAGTCGCGGAATGAATTGCCGTGCCTGTTCCCGGACAACATACCCAAAGCAATCCACCAGGGAATATCTTTACCCGGCGAATAGAAACGCCTGCTCCGCCCACGTAAAATGGGAATGATGACAAAAAACAGGATGAACAGGATGATGATAAACGGAAGACCAGCACTTTCCCCGGCTGTATTCTCCCGGTAATGCTCTGCTGTATATTCACCCCGTGTAATATCCATGATCACCTGAATCCCTTTGTCAAGCCCTTCGTAATAATTATTATTTTTGAAAGAGGGGATCATCTCCTGGTCAATGATCGTTCCGTTAACTACAGCATCTGGCAATACCGCTTCCAAACCATACCCTGTTGCAATGAATATCCGGCCCTGTTCCCGGTCTGTCTTGGGCTTTACCAGAATGACCAGTCCATTGTTTCTCCCCTGTTGGCCAACACCCCAAAGTTCCCCTATACGAAAAGCAAAATCGCCTGGATCATATCCCTCCAGATCCTTTACAGTTACCACTACGATTTGTGTAGAAGTTTCTCTTGCAAATTGTTCCAGTTTGCTTTCCATCGCTTGAAATTCGGAAGAGGTGAGTATCCCGGCAAAATCGTTCACCAGTCTCGGCGGCTCAGGACGCTCGGGAATTTGAGCTTTTAGCCCGGTAATGAAAAGAAAATAAATCAGTAAAATAATTATTCGTTGCATCAGTTGTTCATTGTCTGTTTTAAATGGTATTTCCGGCAATTGCCGGGTGACTTTACATGGGTTGATCATCTGTCTGTTGTGAAAAAGATCGGCGTTGTGGACAGTTAAAACTACCCGAAAGAAATTTCATCAGAGAGTTCATTCATATCATCTTTCTGCCAGGGGAAATGAAGACTGAGTTGCTCTCCTGCTTTTTTGATCCCGGCAACCAATCCTTCTGCAAATTTTCCTTCTGCAAATTTCCTGGCCATTTCATTTTTTATCTCTTCCCAAAAATCCTCAGTTACTTTTTGATGGATGCCTGCATCTCCTAATATGGCAAATTTTTTATCCTCAACTGCCAGGTAAAATAAAACTCCATTGCGCAACCGGGTTTTATGCATGTCTACTTTTTCAAAAATATAGGTAGCCCTGTCGAGTACATTTATTGAGCATTTTTTTTCGATGTGTACGCGTATTTCTCCCGAAGTAGTGACTTCTGCTGTACGGATGGCCTGGATGATCTGTAATTTTTCCTCCTCAGAAAAATAGTCTCGGACATTCATGTGTGCACGGTTAAAATTCAACGACAGGTGGTTGATCTGCTCCCTGCCTTGCCTCAAAGTAGTTTTTCTTATCAAACCCGAGTATTCCCGAGTATATAACTTGCGGAAACTTCCGGATATAGGCATTGTAAGCCTGTGTAACTTCATTGAATTTCCGTCGCTCAACAGCTATCCGGTTTTCTGTTCCTTCCAGCTGAGCCTGCAAGTCCAGGAAGTTCTGATTGGCTTTCAGATCAGGGTAACGTTCAACTACCACCATTAACCGGCTTAATGCCGAAGAAAGCCCGTCCTGTGCCTGGTTAAACTGCTCAATCATTTCCGGTGTCAGATTATTTGGGTCAATATTGACCGAACTCGCTTTGCTGCGTGCTTCAATAACTCCAACCAGTGTTTCCTGCTCATGTTCTGCATACCCTTTTACCGTATTCACCAAATTCGGAATGAGATCGGCCCGGCGTTGATATACATTCTCAACCTGCGACCATTGTGAGGAGACCTGCTCTTCCATGTCAACCATCGTGTTGTAGCCACATCCCGACAGGAATAATCCTGCAAATGCAACCAAAATAATCCAGATTCCTTTCTTCATTTTCGTTCAATTTAAATCAACGTGTAAAGATTTTAAAAAGTTATGAATTTTTTGCTTATTAATCGGGAAAAAAATATTTTTTATCGACTAAAGATGATGGAGTAGGGGCGTTGGATCAGATTGCGGAGTTCATCCAGACTGATATGCCTGCTTTTCCGGATGGTTTCGCGACCTTCAAAATATACCAGGATTGTGGGAACAGAAAAGATCTGATTTTGCCCTGCTACCTCTGGCAGGGTATCAATCTTTATATAAACAGTCTCTATTTGTTGAAATTCTGAACGTATGAGTTCACCGGTTTTGGGTTTTAATACTTTACATACATTGCAGGCATCGGTTGAAAAGTAAGCAAGCAATGCCGGCGTTTCCTGAACTAACCGGTTGAATTCATCCAGTGATTCTATTTGTCGGAACATAGCTCTGTGACTTTTAAAAAATTCCTGTTTGAAGCATGACCAGGGTGCAATTCTCTACCGTCTCAATTCCTGCTGACTCCAGGATCGTTTTAAATCCTGCGTTTTCAGTTCCCGGATTAAATATTACTCTTTTGGGATTCAGAGAGAGAACAGGTTCATAGTATTCCGGTTGTTTTTCTGCGCCGATGTATAGGGTAACGGTATGTATGTCGTTTGTTTGTGGAAAATTTGTTTGAATTGTGATGTCACCGGTTTGTCCGGAGTGTTTAGCCAATCCGATAACATCGTGCCCGTATTTCTTTAACAGGTTCATGGCTTTGTTGGAATACCGTTCAACTTTGGGGCTTGCTCCTATGACCAATGTTTTCTTCCCAGTTAATTTACGGGTTTTAGTATTTTGTAAGAGTGCCACAGCCAGCGCTGAAACTCCCTCCTCCCTGCCTTCAAATCCAAGCCATTCGGTTGTGGTTGCTTTGATGGATATTTGACCTTCATCTACTTCCAGAACGCCGGCTAAAACTCTTTTCATCTCCTGGATGTAGGGGTTTACCTTCGGTTGCTGCATACAAAGAGTTGCATCGATATTCACCAGTTCAAAACCTTCCTTTTTGATCCGTTCGGTAGTCTTTTTTAGCAGAATTTTACTGTCAATATCTTTGAACTGTGAGGAGGTATCGGGGAATAGGGTACCAATATCTCCAAGGCTTAGTGCTCCGAGCAGTGCATCACAAATAGCATGTATGAGTACATCTCCATCGGAATAGGCTACGGTTCCCTTATGATGTGGAATCAGAATCCCTCCCAACCAAAGCGTTTCTCCGGTTTCGAGGCGATGAACATCGTATCCCTGGCCAACTCTGATCACGGTTATC
>JAQVON010000132.1 GCA_028702595.1 Mariniphaga sp.
GTTTGCTGGCGGGCAGCTATTATTAACCAATAATTTTAGTTACTCAATCATCAAAAAACGAATAAAAATGATGACAAAGATCAAGTCTTCACGCGTATCCAATGTAAAAGTAGCCTTGGGCATCATCATTGCTTTTGCGCTGATCGTTGTATTTGCATGTGAGCAGAAGGAGGCAATAGATATGCCAAAAACACCTGGTGAACAGTCATTGACGGTCACCATGCTGGAGCAGGACCAGAATGCCCTGTTCCGGTTTGAGGGGAGTGATGAAGCGCTGTTACGCATCCGTAATATATTTATGAACAGTCAGGAGTTTGCGCTTCGGCATGACAGTCTGGGCAACCTCCTGTTGCAGAAAAAGGTGAAAGAAAAATTTGTCACGAACAACGGTCGTAAGGTTTTTTTTATTGTTGAAGAGATGCCCGAGTTTCCGGGTGGCGAGCCGGCGTTACGCACCTTCCTGACGCAAAACATCCATTACCCGGATATAGCCTCAAAGCATGGCATCCAGGGGAAGGTCTACGTGACATTTATTGTGTCTGACGAGGGTGATGTGGTCAATGCACGGATAGCCCGCGGCGTTGATCCGGTGCTCGATCAGGAAGCCTTACGGGTGGTTAATAGTCTGCCCCGCTGGAAACCAGGATATATGCGGGGTAAACCGGTAGATGTGAGCTATACTGTACCCATCAATTTTGCGCTGGAGTAGTCTGAAAATCATCCTGGCAGCAGGTACCTGCCTGTTGCCAGGTTTTTTCAAAAATTCTCCCCCAGCATCTCCCGCACCAGGTTGGTCAGCTGAACCCTGCTTTTCACCTGTGTTTTCGTATAAATATGGTGGGTATGGTCCTTGACTGTCTGGAGGGTGATAAACAGTTTTTCAGCAATCGCCTTGTTTGTTTTTCCGGAACAGATCTCGAGGATAACCTCAGCCTCTCTTTTGGAGATTTCAAAGTTTCTACAAAACGATTGAAAGCTCCTGTTCCGGGCAGGTTCTTTTTCTTCCGTGAAACCGCCAAACAGTTTAAAACAGACAGGAAGCATACCGTTTGTGGCGAAAAGGATCAGGAAGGAGAAGTTGATGAACAGGTAATTCATCGATGCTGAAAACCAGAGCATAACAGAATAAATCCCTATGCCTGTCGAATAGATGGCCAGGCACTTGCAGAAGTTTCGGTTGGGAGCAGCCGTGGGAGCGTTGCCTCCCGGTTTCAGGAATGGCCAGGAGAACAGCAGGTGAAAGAAGAGGTTTGCCACCACAAACACGCGGATCAGCAAATTATCCGGATGGGTTGGCGTGCCGAGAAAGCCGTTTTGAAAAAGAAAAGCAAAGGCAATCATCAGCAGCAGGAAGACAGAAAAGTAGGCGATGGTCCATTTCCTGGTCACCTTATAGCCATTGAGGTTAAACCCGAACTTCAGCAGCATGAACCAGCCGGTTATCAGAAAAGGCAGACCGGTAAGGGGAAAAAAGAAGGAGAGCTTCTCCGCCAGCGCCACACCCGGCTCCAGATCGACCAGAACCTGCCGGATGGCCAGATTGCCCCAAATGGCATGAATGAAAAAGGTGAACAGGAAAATCTGTTCGTACAACAGGATTTGCAGCACGGGAGTCTTTGTTTCCCTGTCAAGCTGGTAGGCCACAAGCGATCCGATTACAGCCAACCCCGTGGTGGCTGTAATGGTAACCAGATAGGTAATGTTCTCCATCAGCATCTATTCCGTTTCAATCCATTAGAGTTATGAGCCCCCACGATACTCCTTGGGAAAATATTTCCCTTAAAAAACTTTTCTTCAGGTATTGTGAGGTATTTACGTCCCTGTTGCCGGGTGACAACCTAAACATTTAAGGACTACTAAAGTATTGATTATTTCAATTCCTACCAAAGTAGGTTGTATTTATTTTTCTACGTATTTATTTTCGTTGGCACAAAGCAGTAGAAACAGAAATAAAAAATGGAAAACATGGAAAATGAACACTATTTTAGTCTGACCCCCTCCATTGGAGGCAGTTTCAGTTACGGGTGGCGAAAAATGTTTGAGAAAGCCTTTTTGCCACTGATGCTTGCAGTGATCATTGCAGGATTGTTGAATAGTCTGGTAAGCATCAACTGGAAAGCCGATGATACCAACTGGTTCAATTTTGTCTGGGTTTTACCGGCAGCGCTGTTCAGCATGGCCTACGGATTATTATTCATTCCGGTGATCAATTATGGGGAGAAATATCTTTTCTTAAATGCCATGCGTGGAGAAGATGCTGAACTGCGTTACCTGTTTGAAGGATTTAAAACGAGATACCTGAAAATTGTATTAGCCAATCTGATTGTGATAGCCCTCACCATCATCGGGTTCGTGTTATTGATTATACCCGGGATCATTATCCTTTGCCGGCTGGCCTTTGTGCCGTACCTCATCATGGACAAAGACATGGAACCCATGCAGGCCGTGGAGAAAAGCTGGCAGCTGACACGGGGGCATGGCTGGAAAGTGTTTTGGATGGGCATCATCTCCTTTTTCCTGATCATAGCCGGATTGCTGGTCTTCGTTGTGGGGATCATTGTTTCGTTCATGTGGATACACTCGGCATTTGCCACCTTATACCAGTCGGTACTCAACCAAACCGACGATGAAAATCCAATACCCATACTGGGCGTGAATGAGGTGTAACCGTTTCTTTCCCGGTACAGGGACTGTATAGAATCAATCAATTCTGATTATCAGGAGGCTAAACCTGTTGTGGCTTTATGCTGCGGCAGGTTTTTTTCTTTTCTATAATTCTTATATTTGGAGTATGAAGAAGTGGATTCTTTTTTTGGTCATCACCTCAGCAAATTTCTTTGCCTTTGGCCAGTATTTCCAGACAGGTCAGGACCCGGCATCGATTCGTTGGCGTTATCTGGACACGAAAAATTTCCAGTTGATTTATCCCGGTTATTATGAATCAGAAGCTCAAAAACTTGCCGGGAAGCTTGAAACCGTATATCCTTACGGCAGCTACACGCTACAGCACAATCCCCGGAAGATACCGGTTGTTTTGCATACCCGGACGGTCAGGTCGAATGGTCTGGTTGCCTGGGCTCCCCGTCGCTCGGAATTTTTCACCACTCCCCACCAGTCGGTTTACCCGCAGGACTGGTTGGAGCAGCTCGCGCTGCATGAGTTTCGCCATGTGGTACAGATCAACAAGGTGAACAGCCATTTGCCGTGGTGGATCCGGATGCTGTTGGGAGAGCAGGGAACAGCCCTGTTTTTTGGACTGCACCTTCCCTGGTGGCTCATCGAAGGAGATGCGGTGATGACCGAGACGGCCCTGAGCTCTGCCGGCAGGGGACGGCTGCCCTCCTTCCTGAGCGAACACCGGGCACAGGTAGTGGAGAAAGGTCTGTTTTCATACGATAAAGCCTATTTTGGTTCGTACAAACACTACGTGCCCAACCATTACCAACTGGGCTATCACCTGGCCGGGAATATCCGGGCACGCTACGGCCCATCCCTCTGGGAAGAGGTATTCACCCGCGCCGGAAGCAAACCGTTGTCGCTAACCTCCACGCGTCACGTCCTGAAATCCCGTACCGGCATGCACACCGCCGGGATATACCACTCCGTGTTCGACAGCCTGAAAAACGTCTGGCAGCGGGAAGATGAAGCCTGGCAGACTGTATCCTTTGAAATCAGAACCCGGCCTGCCGGCGTGTATACCAGCTATAACCATAACTACTGGGCTAACGACTCCGTGGTGTACACCTACAAAACAGCCTTCGATGAAGTCCCCTCACTCGTGGCAATCGATTCACACGGGAACGAACGAAAAATTGTTGTGCCGGGGACTATTTTTCAGGAATCTGTCGGGTTCTCGGGCGAATGGGCGATCTGGTCGGAACGGATACCCGATCTTCGCTGGCAGCACAGCGGAAGTTCCTTGATCCGGATGTATCACATTTCCAAGCGACGTTTTCACGAGATACAACCGGAGCTGAAAGCATTTAGTCCCGCGTTATCGCCCGACCAGTTACGGCTGGCAGTGGTGGAGACCGATAATACCAACCGCTATTACCTGTCGGTTTACGGGGTGGCCGGTGGCGGGCTCATTCACCGGTTTCAGACACCGGAGAATGAATATCTGTTGTCGCCGGTGTGGATCAGCAACACCCGGCTGGCGCTGGTGGTGTTAACAGGCAGCGGCAAGCGGCTGGCGACGGCAGATACCCGAACCGGGGAAATCAGTCTGCTGCTCAACAAGGAATCGGGCGACATCAGGCACCTGCATGCGGCAGGGGAGTGGCTCTACTATATTGCCTCATGGTCGGGAAAAAACAGTCTTTACCGGATTCATCTGACCACCCGGCAGGTTGAGCAGGTTTACGAGCCGCGGTTTGGCGTCGACTCACCGGCTTTGTCGCCCGACGGCGGGACGATCCTAATGAGCGATTACACTTCTGACGGGTTTCGGCTGATAGAGATACCCCTATTGCCCGACCGCCATCTTCCTCTGCGCGAGGTGATGCCGGGCCGTTATCTGTTGGCCGAAGCGCTGGCGGAGCAGGAGCCGGGGGTGGTCGTGTTTGCCGACTCCACCACCAGCTATCCCTCCGGGAAGTACCACAAGGGCAGTCACCTGTTCAACTTCCACAGCTGGGCACCGTTATTTGTTGATCCCGGGGATTATCAATTCCTTCCGGGTGTCAGTCTGATGTCACAAAATCTGTTGGGCACAACGGAAACGATATTGGGATATGATTGGGATGCGGCAGAGCGAACCGGCCGGTTTACGGCCAGGCACTCCTTTCAAGGGTGGTATCCTGTCATTGACCTGCGCCTCACGTACGGCAACCGGGCGTCGGACTACGGTCTGAT
>JAQVON010000133.1 GCA_028702595.1 Mariniphaga sp.
TTATAAAAGCGGAGGATTCTTCTTTGATATAGCATACAGGTTATCGAATAATAAATCCTACGACATGCTTTATCCTGAACTTCCTACCGATTTTTACACACAACCAGAGATGGCCGAATTCGATGCATTACAAAACAATATCATGTTTACGCTGGGATTCAAATTTTAAGATTTTTTCAGACCCTTTTCCCAGGCACCTCCTCATCCGAAGAGGTGCTTTTTTATTCTACAAATTTGCAGAAGTCTACTTTCAATTCCCATTTTATTTTGTACGTTTGCTCCAGAAAAACAGCAAATAAACTGATTTATGTGGATTACCTTGTCATTGATCCTGTTTTACCTGCTTACACCCATACTCCTTATCTATTTATGCAAAATATCTAACTTCCTCAACCGTGTGGGTGCTGTTGTACTTGCCTATGCTGTGGGACTTATCCTGGGCAATATCGGGATCTTTCCCGCCCCAAGCGATGCCTTGGTTGAAATCCTCGGAGGAACAAGAACCTTCTTGCCGGAAAACGAGTTCTCCGCATTCATGAATACAGAGGGGTTTGTGGAAAACGATTTTATGTATAATCGCATCGCCAGAATCCAGGAATCTATCATGAATTATACCATACTCATTGCCCTGCCCCTGCTGCTTTTTTCACTCCACCTGAAAAAATGGTTGAAAAATGCTAAAAATACAATGCTTTCGCTGATATTAGCCCTCGTATCCCTGATGGTGGCTATCTTTATCGGATACTATTTATTTGGACACAACATCACCGAGTCCAGTAAGGTAACAGGTATGCTTATAGGCGTTTATACCGGAGGAACCCCCAACCTTGCTGCCATTGGAACTGCATTGCACGTAAGTCCCGATGTATTCATTTTAACCCATACATACGACCTGATTATCGGATCCGTGGCATTGCTGTTTTTAATGACTATAGCCCAGCGGTTATTCAACACCTTTCTTCCCCGGTATGGCATGATCAGGAGAGCCGAAAATGTCATGCGCATGGAAATGGAGGAAGAAGAAGATCATTTGGAAAACTATGATGGATTGTTTCACCGGGAAAACCTTCCCGATATTGGAAAATCATTGTTGGCTGCGATTCTTGTTTTTGCTGTCGGTGGAGGATTATCTTTCCTTGTACCACCAGCTGATCAGGTTATTGTTATTATACTTGTTATCACTACCTTAGGGCTTGCAGCATCTCTTATAAAATCCATCAACCGGTTAAAAATCAGTTTCTCCCTGGGTATGTATTTTATTATTGCCTTCTGCCTGGCTTTGTCATCGATGGCCAATTTACGGAATATGTTTCAGATCGAATTTTTTGAGCTGTTTTTATATGTCCTATGGGTAGTATTGGGATCCATGGTTATCCATGTTCTGCTGGCTAAAATTTTCAACGTGGATACGGATACCACCATCATCACCATTACGGCTTTAACCTACTCGCCACCTTTTGTACCTGCCGTTGCCGGTGCCCTCAAAAACAAAGATGTCATTATCGGCGGACTGGCCGTTGGCATCCTGGGATTTGCTTTCGGAACCTATCTGGGTATTTTCATTGGGAAAATACTTTAGCCTTCTTTTCCTACAAATTCTCCAGAAAATACCGGCTCACTTTTTCCATCAGGTGTATCCTGTCTTTTCCCCTGACATTGTGCGGGTGAGTGGGATACACAAAGAAATCGACTTGCTTGCCCTGTACTATACACTCGCGCAAAAACTGCATGCTGTGCTGCATCACCACCACATCATCCTGCACACCGTGGATGAGCATCAGTCGTCCTTCCAGCTTTGGCACATGATTCAGCATATTGGCTTCGCAGTACCCTTCAGGATTCTCCTGCGGTTTATCCATATACCGTTCACCATACATCACTTCATACATACTCCAGTCCACAACAGGTCCACCGGCTACGCCCACTTTGAACACTTCCGGGTGGCGCAGCATCAGGTTCAGTGTCATGAACCCGCCGTAGCTCCAGCCATGCACGCCTATACGGCTTGTATCGACAAACGCCAGGGATTTCAGGTAGTCAATCCCCTGCATCTGATCTTCGGTTTCCAGAATTCCCAGCCGGCGATGAATAACCGATTCAAAATCCATTCCCCGGTTGCTGGTACCCCGGTTATCCATGGTAAATGCAATATACCCCTGCGATGCCATATAGTACTGCCACCATTGAGCTCCGTGATGCCAGCTTTTATCCACCAGCTGTGCATGAGGACCACCATACACATATAAAATAACCGGGTACTTTTTCCCCGGATCAAAATTGGGTGGCAGAATCATCCTTCCATATAATTCGGTTTCCCCATCTGCTGATCGGATAGCAACCAGCTTGTTTTCACCCAGCAGGTAATCTTCCAAAGGATCCCCGGCCTGCTGCAGAATTCGTACAGGCTTGCCCTTTCCTGAAACCAGGTTCGTTTGTGAAGGATTTTCCGGAGCCTCAAACCGGTCAATCAGATAACTACCGCCCGGACTCAGCAATCCCTGATGGATCCCCTCCTCATCTGTTAATTTTTCAATCTTCCCCGACCGAATTTCCACCCGGTAAATGTGTCGTTCCAACGGACTTTCCTGGGTAGCTTCCACAAACAGGTTCTTTTCCTTTTCATCGATTCCCAGGATGCCGGTTACCTCCCATTCTCCTTTCGTGACCTGGCGAATGAGCTCACCGGAAACAGAGTAATGATATACATGAAACCAGCCATCAGCACGACTCAGGTAGAAAAATTCATTCTGGTTCATCTTTGAAAACCAGATGGGATGCTGTGGCTCGACGTATTTCCCGTGCTTTTCCTCCAGCAGAGGGGAGCTCTTTTTCCCGGAACCCACATCATACCTGTTCAGCTGCATGTGGTCCTGTCCCCGGCTTAGTTCTGCCAGGTAAATATGCTTTTCGTCGGGCGACCAAGCCAGATTCGTCAGGTAATGCTCCGGGTCTCCCCCACTTTCCAGGAATATGGTCTTCCCGTTTAAAATATTGTAAACGCCAACGGTAACGTGATGGCTTTTCATTCCTGCCATAGGATATTTTACAGGTGTATGGTCCGCAACACGGGCCATGAAATCGACCAGGGGATAATCAGTCACCCCGCGCTCATCTTTTCGGTAAAATGCAATATAATTTCCCTGCGGCGAACAAAAAATACCGTTCGTAATGCCAAACTCACTGCGATGTACGGTTTTCCCATTTACAATGCCGTTATCGCCGTCGGTGGTGATCTGAACCTTTTCTCCTGAGGACAAAAGGACAAACAGATTGTCATCCTCTGTAAAAGCAACAAATCTCCTGGCCTCATGAAAAACTGCATTTTCTGCGTTTTCCGGCAGAGTAAGTTTCAAAGCGATCCGTTTTTCCACTGGGTTCATGATGAAAAATGACCGGTCATGCCGGATCAGCAGATGTCCGTCCTCACACCAGGAATAACCAGGAAAGCTGCGCAATGCCTGCCCATTGCTGCTTCCAAACAACTCATTCAACTCAGCTAATGCTACCACTACCGTTCTTTCTCCACTCCGGGCATCCTCAGCCCAAAGCGTATCCGCTTCAACATACGAAAAAGTATCACTATCTTTCCAGGAAAGGTCTTCCACTGTTTCCGGGCTTAGATAGGTGTACCGGCCCAAAATAGCATCCTGTAGTGACATTTGCTTGTTTTGTGCAGCTACAAGGAATGGTATTAGAAAAAAGAAAAAAATAAAAATATTACGCATGACAATAATCTAAATTTGTGCAGAAGTAACGAGCATAATCATTTTAAACACAAAACAGATGGATAATAATTATGCAGGTTTCATCCGATACCATAGAAAATTAATAATTTAATCAGGTGAAAATAATGAAAGCAAATGAAGTAAAAAAAATGCTCCCGGCTTCCTCCGGGGGTCAAAAAAAGGTGAAAGAAGGCCTTTTCAAACCAGGTAGATGAGAAATAATTCCTATTTTTACCCGCAATAAAAAAAATAAGATGAAACGATTTACTTTACTATTTTTGATTCTTACTCTGCTTTCGCGGGTCACAGGTTACACCCAGACGACCATAAAAGTTTTTCCGGAGATCAAACGCCAAAAGATCACATCCATTGGCGGGAATTATTGCCAGGCAAACTATACCAGTCACGCCTGGGATGCTATTGGTGAAGTCACGCTGAAAGAATTCAGTCCAAGTCATGTGAGGCTTGCACTTCCCTTACAATTCCGCGGAGTTGAATATGCATCCTATAAGGGAGAAAAAATAAATGAACAGCCTGTTGTCATCACTTTACTGGAAGCGATGAAACGTATGAAGGAGGAATTCGGGGTTTCCAACTTTACTATTTCAGTTTGGCAGGTGCCTGACGAACTGGTCGAAAATCCGAAACAGAACAGCAAGCGGGTCATGAAAGTCGACAAATACGATGAGGTGATCGACATGATCACCGCATTTTTGTTAAAAGCCAAAAAAGATTATGGTGTAGAGGCTGATTATTTCTCGTTCAATGAGTCAGACGGTGGTTATAGCGTACTTTTATCCCCTGAAGCAACGATTCGTTTCTTCAAGATGGCAGGAAAACGATTCCGGGAATCCGGTCTGAAAACAAAATTTCTCTGGGCTGATACGCATCAAACAAAAGGTACTGTTGAGTTTGCCACCATGGTTGCCGGAGATTCCACGATCTGGAAATACCTGGGTCCCCTCTGTTTTCACAGCTGGTGGTCGGAAAGCATACCGGATAATGAGCTTGAACGGATTGCCGGACTGGCACAAGCCTGGAACAAGGAAGTCTGGTGCAGTGAACTGGGATTGGATGCCATGGCTCACCGCGAAAGAGGA
>JAQVON010000012.1:0-21098 GCA_028702595.1 Mariniphaga sp.
TAACAAAGTTGGTTTACCTTGCTTTTTTGCTTGTTTATCTCAATATTATAAAGAACTCTTGTTTCCCTCGTGATGAGAAATTATTTCTTCTCTTCTTTTCGGGGCGACAAAGGTAGAAACTCTTTTCCCTTTGTCAAAATATTTTTTGCTTTTTTCTCATTTTTTTAACAAACTTAATATTGACTCAAATTCCTTCTTGTAAAGATTTCTGTTCAATCATTCTTCTTGTTAAACTATGATAGCAGATTGTCAAAAGAACCTTGCTCTAAAAGCGGCTGCAAAAGTAATCAGCTTTTTTAAATATCCAAATAAAAAACACGCACAATCTATAAAAAATATTTTTCATAATATTTAATAATTTGGCTGTCAATGTCATTCCTTCAAATTATTTTTTGTGCAAATTATCAGCTTAGGTAAAAAACTGAAATCTGTTAATTTTCCGGACCGCCAAATTACCATTTCCGAAGGTGATCCCAAAAATAATAGTGAGGTTATTCATTATAATTCTAATCAAAAGTGTATTTTCGTTTCTGAATATAAAAATGACAACGTGATTAAAAATCTGGTAATCATTCCGACATACAATGAAAAGGAAAACATTGAAAAGATGGTTCGCAAAGTATTCTCACTTCCATCCTCTTTTCATTTACTTATTGTAGAAGACAATTCTCCCGACGGAACAGCAGGTATTGTAAAAAGCCTGCAAAAAGAATTCCCGGAAAAGCTTCATATTCTTGAAAGAAAAGGAAAATTGGGGCTTGGCACAGCCTATATTGCTGGTTTTAGATGGGCTCTGGACAGAGAATATGATTACATTTTTGAAATGGATTGTGATTTCTCACATAACCCGGATGATTTGGAACGGTTATATCAAACAGTGGTCAACGGAGCTGATGTTGCTATTGGCTCACGATATATTTCCGGTATAAATGTAGTTAACTGGCCGTTGGGAAGAGTGCTGATGTCTTATTTTGCATCAAAATACGTTCGTATTGTTACCGGGATGAAAGTAATGGACACCACCGCCGGATTCAAATGTTACCGCCGAAAGGTATTGGAAACCATTGATCTGGATAAAATAAAAATGACCGGGTATGGATTCCAGGTGGAGATGAAATTTTCGGCTTTCAAATCTGGATTTCATATCGTAGAGGTACCCATTGTGTTTACCGATCGCAAAGCAGGTACTTCCAAAATGAGCGGAGGAATTTTTAGCGAAGCCCTCTGGGGGGTGATCAAGATGAAAATCACTAGTTGGTTCAGAAATTATAAAGGATCATGACAGAAGACAGCCCAAAGAAACTTTTCCTGCTGGACGCCTACGCACTGATCTACAGAAGCTACTACGCTTTTATTCGCAACCCGAGATTTAACTCCAAAGGTGTAAATACTTCAGCAATGCTTGGTTTTACCAATACCCTGGTGCAGTTATTGGAAGCCGAAAAACCAAATTATATCGGTGTGGTTTTTGATGTTTCGGCTCCTACTTTTCGGCATAAAATATATAAAGAGTACAAAGCCAACAGGGAACAAATGCCCGAAGACCTGCGAATCTCCATCCCCTATATCAGAAAAATTATTGAAGCATTTAATATTCCTATCATCGAAAAAGAGGGATTCGAAGCTGATGATATCATCGGAACCCTTGCCCAAAAAGCAAAAAATAACGGTTTCGACATTTATATGATGACCCCCGATAAAGACTATGCTCAACTGGTCGATGAACGTATTCGGATGTATAAACCGGCAAAGCAGGGAGGATCTGCTGAAATTTTAGGTCCGGAAGAGGTGAAAAAAAATTTCGGGATTGAAAGAGCAGAGCAGGTGATTGATATCCTGGGATTAATGGGTGACAGTTCTGACAACATTCCCGGTTGTCCGGGTATTGGCCCCAAAACAGCTGAAAAGCTAATTGCTGAATTTGGCAGCATCGACGGAGTATATCAAAATATCGACAAGCTATCAGGTAAACAGAAAGAAAATCTGCTGCAGTTTAAAGACCAGGTTTACCTGTCGCGAAAGCTGGTCACTATTGTTCAGGATGTGCACATTGAATTTGACCAACAAAGCCTGACCCGCGAAGGGATAAATAAAGACACCCTAAAGGCGATTTTCGAAGATTTGGAATTTAAAACATTGGCAGAACGCCTCAATCTGGAAGAAGTAAAGGCAGATCAGGCCATTCAGCAGACGTTGTTTGGAGAGGCAGAAACCAGCCAGCCAGTTGCCACAAAAAAAGATACCATTGAAACTGTTCCACATCAGTATTATCTGGTGGAAAACGAAATGCAGCGGGCCAGCCTGCGAGCCGAGCTTGCCATAACAGACTCATTTTGTTTCGACACCGAAACCACAGGGTTGGATACCCACTCTGCTGAAATTATCTGTATCTCTTTTGCTTTCCGCAAGCATGAAGCATACTGTGTTCTGATACCCAATAAACGGGAAGAAGCTCAAAAGGTGATGGATGAATTTCGGGAAGTATTTGCCGACGAAAACATCTTGAAAATAGGGCAAAATTTAAAATACGATATGCTGATGCTGGACAATTACGGTATCGGGGTAAAAGGAAAATTGTACGATACCATGCTGGCGCACTATCTCATTCAGCCCGAACAGAAACACAACCTCGACCACCTGTGCGAAATCTACCTCAATTACGAAAAGGTGCATACAGAAAACCTTATCGGGAAAAAAGGAAAAAACCAGTTGAATATGCGTTCAGTTCCCAAAGAAAAACTGCGCGATTACGCCTGCGAAGATGCTGATTTGACATTCAGACTAAAAGATGCCATCGACACAGAGCTGGACAAGTACGAAATGCGCGAATTGTTTGAAACCATTGAAATGCCGCTGGTTCCGGTGCTGGTGCATATGGAACAGGCCGGCGTTAAACTGGACACCAGAGTGTTGAAAGAATACGCCGTGACGTTGCGCGAACAAATCATCCAGGTTGAAAAAGAGATTTTTGAACTGGCAGGGGAAGAATTTAATGTTTCGTCACCTAAACAAATGGGACCCATTCTTTTTGAAAAACTAAAAATTTCTCCGGAAGGGAGTGCAAGAAAAACCAAGACAAAACAGTATTCCACAGCAGAAGAAGTGCTGGCCAAACTGGCTGACAAACATCCCATTATCAATAAAATTCTGGAATTTCGCGGATTGAAAAAGTTATTGTCAACCTATGTTGAAGCTTTGCCTGAATTGGTGAATCCAAAAACAAAAAAACTACACACCTCTTATAATCAAGCCATTACTGCTACCGGGCGACTTAGTTCTGTAAATCCGAACCTGCAGAATATTCCCATTCGCGATGAGCAGGGACGGGAAATTCGCCGGGCATTTATTCCTTCCGGCCCGGAACATGTCTTTCTTTCAGCCGACTATTCCCAGATAGAACTGCGCATCATGGCTGCATTAAGCCAGGACGCAGAAATGATCCGGGCATTCAAGGAGGGGAAAGATATCCATGCCATTACTGCAGCTAAAATATTTAAAATTGCTGAAAATGAAGTCACTTTCGAAATGCGAAGGAAAGCCAAAACAGCCAACTTTGGAATCATATATGGAATTTCAGCATTTGGCCTTTCACAACGCCTGAATATCCCTCGGTCTGAAGCCAAAGTGCTGATAGATGGATATTTTGAAAATTTTCCTGACATTAAAGACTTTATGGATAAACAGATTGAACTGGCAAGAAAAAATGGATATGTGCAAACAATAAAGGGACGAAAACGTTATTTAAATGATATCAATTCTGCCAATGCGATCGTGCGTGGAATGGCTGAACGAAATGCCATCAATGCACCTATCCAGGGATCGGCAGCAGATATCATAAAAATGGCTATGATTAACATCTTTGACAAGTTTAAAATGGAAAAATTACAATCAAAAATGGTTTTGCAGGTGCACGATGAACTCAACTTCGATGTCCCGCACTCCGAACTGGAAAAGGTGAAATCAATCGTAAAAAAGGAAATGGAACATGCTGTAGAACTGAATGTCCCTCTTACTGTTGAAATGAACTCAGGGAGCAACTGGCTTGATGCACATGAATGATTATGCAAAAGATATACAAAATAGAAACTGAAAACGATTACCGGGAAGCATTGAACCGTTTCATCGAATTGTGTAAATCACAAAAATCTGATGACGACATAAAAGAATTGTCGATGCTGTCCAGTCTGATGGAAAAATATGAACGGGCAAACTGCGGAGGCAGCTGATAAGCCAAAAACATATCTGAAATTTTTCACAGATTATTAGGTAAGTTCTATCTGAATTCAAATCATTTTCCTTTTCCCCGTCATTCTTGACACTTTGCTTAAACCCCAGTGAAACACAGTATTAAGAACCATTCCATATTAGAATCTGGCCAATCCGATTTTATTAAAAATAAGAGAAACATATTCAAAAAAAACGTAATTTTTCATTTGGTAGATGCAAACGCGCAATTGAAGATTTGAAGTAGATGCTTCTGCACAGGAACTTAATAATAAAAGTCGATGGTGAAACGATCATTTATTGTGTGACTGGTTTTATTTGAAGCATTCCTTCAAATTGAAAGCTGAAATAACGAAATCGGAAAATACTGTACATGCAGTTTGGCCTCAAAGTGTGACCATCCAAAAAAAGACATTTAATTTATATCCTTCAAGTGAACAAATAATCTTATCTTTCAAACATAAAAACTCAGTCTCTCAACATTACAATTCAACAATAATTATATTTTAAAACATAGTTTTATATTTTATTTTAAAAATTAGTTTAAATACATTTACCGAAGAATTGATTCTAAAACTTAATAATCCAGATCATGAACCAACCTGCTTATCTAAAAATAACAGTTCTTTTCACCATTATCCTTATATGCGGGAATTCATTCCTCCAGGCAAAAACCATCACCACCACCTCCCTGGGCGGATTATGGGAAGATGCAACAACCTGGATTGGAGAGATAGTACCCACGAAAAATGATGATGTGGTCATTACTTCAGAAGTAACCACCGGAAATGTTTACTATTCATCAAGAACCCTGGAAGCAAATAACCTTACCATTAACGAAGGGGGGAAAATTATCCGGGAAGCCGACCGGGTAGGTTATTACTCTATGGAAATACATGGCAACCTGGAGAATAACGGAGAAATTATTGACTACCTCGATTATTTCGATATCCGGGTTCATGGAAATATAGTCAATAATGGAATTCTGAAACCACGTTATCTAACTTTAAATGGTGAAAATCAACATATTTCAGCAACAAAACCCATAAGTCCAAAAACATTTTTTCTTCGAATGACTGATCAACAGGCCTTTGCTGCTTCTGATCTACATTTCCACAACAGTGATGTTCAGGGAGATTCCGGCAAAAAACTGGATATGAAATCTTTCAAATTAAAATTGTCGGCCGACAGTATTACTTATTCCTCCTATTATGGGGAGTTGTGTTCAGACTGTATTATACGGATTCCTCTTGTTTTCGAAAACACCGGAACGATTGATCTTAATAACTCCATCTTTCAGGGAACCATCCAGGGCGATGTTCTTTTAAGAAGTTCTACCCTTGCTATTTTAAGTGATTTAACCGTTGAAGGGAATTTAACTGTTGAAAGAGGAACAAAGGTCAGCAGTTCTGAAAATCTGATCAAACTTAAAGTAACGGAAGATTTTTATAATTACGGACAACTGAACAACGACACTATCCCAATTGGTGAGGTGATGGTTCCTCCACGCTCCATGACTGCCACCATTTATGGTGATGTCGCGAATTATGGCAGTACCGGAAACACCAACATTCACCTGACTACCAACGGGGAAACCCGCACCATTCGGGGCGATTATGCCGGGAATGTTAAATTCCAGCAATCGGAAGGAAATGAAACGCCGGGAGGAAAAGTTATCATAAATGAGGAGGTCAGCATTTCCGGCAGAGCAGAAGTATATACTACCGTTGAAATAACTGCTTCCGGCACGTTAAACTTATTATACCGCGGTTCTTCCACCATATACATAAGGGATGACTCAGGAGAATTGATCAACCATGGGAGTATGTTCCGCCACCATTATGTAAACAACAGCTGGTTTTATCACTCTAACTATACCGATCAACCAGGAACTTTTGTTGATTATGAACTTCGTGAGTGGGAGGGTTTTTTTGACGGTGTTGATGTGGAGGTACATAACGGAACGACATTTCCTGGATTGCCGGGATCGACAAAGCGATGGTGGCGGCTTACACCCGCCGGGGAGGGGAAGATTCGGTACTACACTGCTAAGTTCTATTACGATGAAACCTTACTGAACGGACAGAAAGAAGAAAACCTGAAGGTTTACCGTTCGATGGATGAGGGAGAAACATGGGAGGTAGTCTCTGTAACCGAAGAAGCTGTGCTGGATACCGTAGCCAATTTTATCTCGATTGGCGTATGGCACAAGGACGAATCCATGTTAACTGAGTTTGGCGATTTTGTGATCAGTGCCGGTGATGGGTCAGTTCCCATTGCGGATAATTTTAAAATTGATATGGTTGGCCGGCCAGATGTACGCATTGGCGCACCCAATCCGTTTACTATTCATGTGTATAACGTAACTGACTTTTTCACCGGCCCTATTCTGCTGGCCATGGATGTAACCGATGACATTCGCTTCAAAGAGATTCATCTGCCTTATAACGATGGGGTTGAAATACTCCAGGTTGACTCAATCAGTGATCCCGATGACCTGACACAGGTTTTCTTTATTCCCTACCTTGAACCGAATGAACATTATTCATTCGATGTGATCGTTTATGGAATAACTGATAACATGAAAAGTGCAGCAGAGGGTATGGTTACTTTATCGGTTGGTGGTTATTTTGGAGATCAGGCAAAGGGAGCTGCAGTTGACTTTCTTGTGGAACAGGCAGGTAAGGCTGTTGACCTGAACCCGGATGAAAAGGAGGAGTACGCCCGGGGCATGGGATTGGCAGTAAAAGATCTGGCTTCGGACAAAAAGCAATATGGTAAAACGGTATCCACCATCCGGAATGTTTCAAAATATACCATTGGCAAAATTGCTGAAACCAATCCTGTTACCAAGGTGTTGTTTAAAATTGGCGAAGGGGTTGAAGCGGTATACAGCATTAAGGATTCACTCCGGAGAAGATTGTGGCACTGGCTTTACAAGCAAACAGGCCTTTATGGCGTGGAAGAGAAAGTGGTCAGTGGAAAACAAGTCGAGGGCGAATTGGTGACATCATGGGATCCTAACGAAATGGTAGGTCCGGCCGGATTTGGCGATCAAAACCACATTGCCGAGATACCCCGGATGAATTATACCATCTATTTTGAAAATTTAAAGGACGCTACCGCTCCGGCATACCGGATTCAGGTTGTTGATACCCTTTCAGCACTGTTCAATCCGGAAACAGTGAAATTTGCCGAAACCAGCCATTCAGGCACCGGCTACAACTGGAAGATGGAACGCGAGGGTAACATCCTGAAATGGGACATCGAAGGCATTGAACTGCCACCCAATGTAACTCCACCCGAAGGCGAAGGCTTTGTCAGATTCTCAGTTGATCTGGCCGAAGGATTACCATCAGGGACAACCATAGAAAACCGTGCTACTATTGTTTTCGATATGAATCCACCCATCATGACTAACACATGGGTGAATGTACTCGATTTTGAGGCCCCAACAACGTTAATGAACCCTATCAACTATTCAGCAGGAGATACGCTCATTACTGTTTCGTGTCATGCTTCAGACAATGAAAACGGGTCAGGTGTAAGAATGTACGAATTTTTTGCCTCGATAGATAACGGCCCGTTCCATTCACTTGGACAAAGTGCATCAAACAGCATTAAATATCAAATTTCTGACAGTACAAAAAATAATTATCGTTTTTATGCTTTGGTGGAAGATCATGTAGGCAATGCCGGACAAATCGTTCCTGAGCTTGAGGAACTCAACTCACTTCTTGTAAGTGCAGAAATAAATGACAACCTGGTGTCAACTCTATCAATCTACCCCAATCCGATAGAAAAAAATATGAATATAGGTTTCTTAACAGAAACCAGATCGCAACTGACGCTGAAGTTTTATTCCATAAATGGAAAACTGCTGAATACAACCGATAAAGGATGGTTCCAACCAGGAAAACATCATGTCTCAATGGATGTTTCATTCCTGAGTCCCGGAATTTATCTTGTTGAAGCGATTACAGATCTGCATACAGAAAAATTTAAACTCATAAAAAAATAACAGGAGCTGCAGGAAAATAAATGATGAATCACGAATTTGTTCCGTTGAAATGAGTATGAAGTCTCATGACACAAACAAATACAATTTAAATTATGGAGTTCCATCATATGCCTTAGAAAACAATTAATTTTTCTAAAGTGAATTGAACTTTTGTTTTTCTTGGAAAAATAAAAAGAAGCAAAATTCTGCTTTTTTTTAAATCTTTTTTTTGAAATAAGCATGCTTTGTATTTGATTTTTACTTAATTTTATTTAACTAAAATTAAACCAAAATGAAAGCAATAAAAGCCTCCCGATTAGTGATTCTTGCCGCTTTTTTCATGCTTCTACAACTTTTTCAAATCAACTCAACCCAAGCCTCCAATCCGCTAATAACGAACAATCTGACAAACCTTTCCCAAGGATTGCTCCCTGCCGAATATGAAGACCATAATCCGGAGATGGTCATTGAAGGGAATACCATCCATGCTGTATGGACCAACCGTGCAGGCAACACTGATGGATACCTTTTTTATTCCCGGTCGACCGACCTGGGAGAGACCTGGGAAACGCCTCAACAAATATGGCAGTATAAAGACGGGGGTTATGCAACCGAAGTGGTTTCCCGGAAGCTGGCTGTATCAGGGAATGAGGTCTATCTCTGTTTTCCTCATTTTGATTATTATAACAGGAACAGTGACGGGCTCTACCTGGCAAAATCCTCGAATAACGGGGAAAGTTTCAGTGAACCGGTTAGATTGGACTTTGCCGGCACAGGAACCTGGCGTATTCGAGCCCGAAGCTTTATAAAAGCAGCAGGCAGTGAAGTTGCCATACTGTACAGAATAGCCGACCATGAAGATAAAACAGTAGCCATCAACACACTTTACTCGTCTGACGGAGGCAGTAATTTTAGTAAGACCACCGTAACGACAGAAAGACATGACGTGGCCGATTTCTGGTACGACGGAGACCTGATGATCGTTGTACACAGTTATGCCTATTATTACAACGGACTGAGTTCCGGAAGGGTCTACGCATCGGTTTCAAATAACAACGGGACAAGCTTTGTCACCAATAAGGTTAGTGTAGTTTATACCAATACTTACGGCGACCAGGAAAAATGTCTGTGTCCTCATGATGCACGTTATGTTCCCAAGCTTGCCGTTGAAGGGAACAATATTCATCTCATTTTTGTTGGAAACAATCCCGAAGAAAAATGGACGGTATTTTATGCACGTTCAACTGACGGAGGCCTGACTTTTAAAGAAGCAGTGGATATAAATAAAGGCAGGATCAATAACTTAAAGAACGGACAGGAAAGTTTGGTTGCGTCAAACGGGCATGTATACATGGAGTACCTTTCCACTGGCAGCAAGGTCTATCTGGTCCGTTCAGAAGACAGCGGGACAACTCTGTCTGAACCGGAAGATTTGCTGGTCGCAGGCACCCATCACATCAAAACAACCTGGTGGCCACAGCTTGTGATTGACCCGAATGACGAAACCGGCAAAACTGTTTATTTTAGCAGCGGTGCCATGATGACCCGCAAATCGGTTGACGGAGGAAAATCATTTCATAATACGGCTTTCCTGTTTCCGCTGTTTCAAGCCGATGTGAGAGGTTCAGAGTTGAAAATTGACAATTCAGGCGATATTCATTGGCTCTCAAAAGCCCGGATTGCGCATTATCCTGACTATGATTATGATATTTTCTACGGACATAAAAAAGACCAGCCTGATCCGGGCAACCGGAATAAAGCCCATTACTTCGAAACGACCAGAAACTCTAAATTCGAACTCACCATCGTTCCCTCCTCTCCTTCCATCGAGTTCGATTCAGTGATGACCGGTGAAGCCTGGGTGAAATTTCTACCAGGCAGCGGACTGGGTCAAAACATCTTTTCCAAAGTAAACGGAAATGACGGCCCTTACTACGAATGTCCCGGTTATCATATGTTATTTGATGATTATTACGGAAAACGGAGATTTTCCTGCGGACTTCAAACCGACAAGGGAGAATACATCAATTGGGTGGAAAATAATATCAAAGATACCCTCTGGCATCATATTGCCTTTACCTATGATGCCGCTGCAGGCTTGAACAACTTCAAAACATATTTCGACGGGCTGTTGGTTGCTGTACGAACAGTTACCGGAACAATTATACCAGGAGACGGTTTATTGATGATTGGATCTCGCGAAAGCCACAGAAACAATGATTCCAAATACTTGGTCGATGACATAAGACTTTGGAAACGTGCACTTACCCAGGAAGAACTGCTGGAAAACCAGTTGAAAACATTTACCGGAGAAGAGGATGAGTTAAAACTCTGGCTCAATTTCGATGACACTTTCAAAGATATGTCGGGAAACGGGAACGATGCCATTCCACTCTATTTGGGTGAATTGAAAGATTCTGATTTTGATCCGCCAGTAACCCGGTTCGAGATGTATCAGGTAGCCAATGACGTATCCTTTAATAATAAATCTGAGAATGCCGGTTCTTATTTGTGGAACTTTGGGAACAAAATAACTTCGGAACTGGGGAATCCGAAAATCACCTATTCCACACCCGGAGAATACCTTATCTCCCTGCTCTCGAATAATAACACCACCGTAACGGCAAGTATCGGGCATGCCACCATTGCGGGATTAGAGAAAGTTGAACCCTCATCAGCCGGGAATATTGGGACAGCGACCATTCAGATCACAGGCGGAGGATTGAACGCAAACACGACCATAAAACTCAGAAAAGATGATATTGAAATCAGGGGTGAAAAAACATACCTGGTATGCGAAGGTGTAATAAGCAGTACCTTTAACTTATATCAACAACCGGTAGGTACTTGGGATGTTGTGGCCCTGATCAATAATCAGGAATTTGTTTTGCCTGATGCTTTTACTGTCATTGAGGGGAAAACCCCCGAGCCCTGGGTCTCTTTTTCAGGACGCGACAGGTTTGTATTGAACCGTTGGGCCACTTTTTCTCTGGATTTTGGCAACAATGGAAACGTTGATGCATATAATGTTCCTGTATTTTTTGCAATATCTGACGTTGACGGACTGGAAACAGAATTCATCAACGCGAATTTTATTTTAGATGATACATTCAGTGACCCACGTTTTGAAGCAATTAAAGATTCTGTTCCTCTCTATTTTATTTCAGAAGGTTTTTTCAACGGGAATACTGCCATTTACACTCCTGGAAAAACCCATGAAGGTGCAGGAAATGCAAGAATTTATGCTCTTATGATTGATCACCTTCCTCAGAATATTTCATCTTCCCTTATTGTAAAAATTAAATCACCGGAAGATTTTAAAATTTCTGTATGGACATATGAAGCCACTCCCGGAGAAACGGAAAAGTCGTCAAAACTCCTTTACGGGGAGGGAATACCTTCCTTTTGGGAAGGGCTCTCGGAAACCTGCTTTGGCGATGTATTTGCTGCAGCAACCATTGATTTAAGTACACAAATTTTAGATGCCCTTCAGAAACAACTCCCTACGAACTGCATCTATTCAGTTATCGCCGCTATCTATGGCAACCGGGAAACTTTTTCTGCACCGGCATCAACGGGCCTTCGAATACCAAGCAAAACAAATATGAAGAACCTTGCCTGGGATGTAACTGCAACGATTTGGAGCTGTGGAGAGCAAATTCCCTATTTAAAGGCATTTAAACTTGCATCACAGATCATTTCTCTCGTTATGAGCGCTTATAGCCATTCCTATAATATGTATGAATGCTGGAAAAAATTTGAGAATCCTAAAAGCCAATGGAAAGATTTGAAATCAGTTTGGGCAGTTGATCCCAACGAAATAATTGGCCCGTCAGGCTTCGGGGAGGCGAATTTCATTCCGAGACAAAACATGATGCCATATACAATATTATTCGAAAACAAAAGCGAAGCCACTGCTCCTGCCCACGATGTATTTATTACCGATACACTTGACCAGTCTGTTTTCGATCTTTCTGAATTTGGATTCAGTGCATTTGGCTGGGGCGATTCCATTTACTTTCCTCCGGGAAACAGACAAAAAGAATTCTCATTAGATATTGACATGCGTCCCAACCTGGAGCTGATCACCCGTGTCTCAGGGAAACTGGACACCCTGACCGGCATTGTGAAGTGGGAATTCCTTTCCCTGAATCCGGAAACCATGGACCTGGAGGAAGACCCATTCCTGGGTTTTCTTCCACCGAACGGTTCTTCTCCCGAAGGGGAAGGTTTTGTGACTTTCTCTGTCGGATTAAAAAAAGAACTCGGAACAGATGAGGAAATTCGCAATAAAGCGTCCATTATATTCGATGGCAACGCTCCCATCATAACCAATGAATACCTGAACACCCTTGACCTGGAAGCTCCTCAAAGCCAGGTCTACCCACTGGAAGAGACAATTGACAGCCGTTTCCCGGTCGACTGGACAGGAAGCGACAATGGATCAGGAATCAGGAGCTATACACTATATGTAATGGTTAACGATACAGCATTAGTCCCCTGGAAAATCAATACAACCGAAACAACTGACATATTCGAGGGTGAGGTAGGTTCATCTTACAAATTTTACAGCATCGCAACCGACAATGTAGGTCATCTGGAAAATAATCCTGACGGGTATGATGCCCAAACCACAATAACAGTTAACGTGGAAGAGTTTGAGCGAACGAAAGAGGAACTGACCGTTTGGCCTAACCCGGCGAGTGATCAGCTATACGTTACTTTCAGTCATGCTCCATGTGGTATGTATGTAGTTGAGCTGGTAAATGCTGCCGGAACAGTAAAGCATTCACAACTGTATGAAGCTCCTGAACTGCAAAAAGGAACAATCATAAACGTGGCAGACTGCCCCCCGGGGAATTATCTGCTTCGACTGGTATTCGGGAATAACACAGAAACAAGAAAAGTAATGGTGCAATAAATAAATAACGAACAATCTTTTTCCTCTAATATACTGTGTTTTAACTATAAATATTTGTTTTTTTTGAATAATAATTAACTTTACTCTTCAAATTACAATTAAAACTATTCCATATGAAAACATATCCTAAAACCCTTTCCGTAATTACATTATTTGTTTTTACAATGTGTAGCTTTTACAGCTACTCTGTCAATCCGGAAGTGTCCCGGTATCTGATCAACCTTTCTGAAGGAGCCGAAGGGCCTGGTTATAATGACAAAGTACCGGAAATGGTCATTTCAGGGAATACAGTACATATTATCTGGGTCCATAACCCGTCTTCCTACCAGGGTCAATCTACTCTGATGTACCGGCGTTCAACCGATTTGGGTGAAACCTGGGAGGATACCAAAGAATTAATGGTATTTAAAGACGGAAGTTACGGGACAGAGGAAATGAGCCGGCGGCTGGCTGTCGACGGGGATAAGGTATTTGTCTGTACAGCCGATTATGATTATGGCAACAATGGAACCGGGAAAATACTCTATTTCCGTTCACTAAACGGTGGATCCTCATTTGAAGCTGAACGTATTCTTGCTTCCACATCAGGTGGTTATACAAGACTTGATAATTGCTTCATTAAAGCAGAATACGGGAAGGTTATTATCGCCTACCGCGGACAAGGGAATAAAAAAGGAGCATGGGCTATGTTTTCTTCTGACGGAGGAAATAATTTTACCGAAACAAATCTCTCCGATGAGAGCAGTTACGTTGCTGACATGTATTATGACGGCGATCAGATCATTGTGCTTCATGGTAATTATTACACTTCGTACGGGTACATTACTGTGGGCAAGGTATGGGTTTCCATCTCCCAGAACGGAACTGCCTTCAGCTCCAGCCAGGTATCAGCAAAATATATAAAGGACGATAAAGAACAGGAGCGCTGCTATGTAGTGCACGGCGATCACTACTCGTCCAAGATTGCACGCTCAGGAAACCATATCCACATCGTATATACCGGTTACACGGATGGAGCTGTCTGGACTACCTTTTATGTCCGGTCAACCAACGGGGGAAATTCATTTGAGACCCCTGTTTCTATTGGTGCTATTACTCCTGAAGAAATACAAAACGGCAGTGAAACAGTCGCCGCTAAAAACGGAAAGGTTTATCTGCTGGGTGCATCGACTTATCCTACCAATAACAATACAGGCAACCGGTTCTATTTTGCCTATTCACACAATAACGGCAGTGACTTTTCTGAATTCCGGAGAATAATGAATCCCGATGTTTACCACGTGGGGAAATCCTCCCTGCCGGCGATTGTGATTGATCCCACAGATGAAACCGGGGAAACGCTTTACCTTACAGGAAACTGGCTGTTTTCGATCAAATCGGCTGACGGAGGGCAAACCTTTTCAGGTAGCACTTCCCTGGCGCCGTTTCTGAAAAGCAACATCGTCAACATGTCACACGGTTACATGAATTCACATATGCAAATGGATGCCCAAGGGGGAATCCATTGGGTAACACAGGCACAATGGAGATACGGAACGGATCAGGACATATTTTACCGGAATGTGAAAGACCAGCCTGAACCCGGAACGGAAAACAAAGCTTTTTATGTTGAAAATCTGGAAAAGAGCTATGCAACCGACCTGGTTGTAGTGCCATCCTCAGCAAGCTTGCAGTTTGACTCGGCCATGACAGCCGAGGTGTGGGTGAAATTTAACCCGGAAACAAAGGCAAACTTCAGTATTCTGGCAAAAGTGAATGGGTATGATGGCTACGACAACAGACCCGAAGGCTTTCATATGGGATTCAGACAAACTAATGGAGACATTACTGTTAATGCCGGAATACAAACAGACAGGGAGGACCCGGTGAACTGGGGTGCAATTGATTTGAATGATAGTTTATGGCACCATATTGCCTTTACGTACGATGCAAATGGGGGACCAAACAACTTTAAACTATATATCGATGGCTTGCTTCATAAGCAACAAACAGTCATTGGAGCCATGGTAAATGAAGATGGAATGTTGATGCTGGGGGCACGGGATATGGGCAACGGCTGGTATTACGATGCCAAATACTTCATGGATGATGTTCGCCTGTGGAACAGGGCTTTAACCCAGGAAGAACTGCTCACGAACCAGAAAAATATGCTAACCGGGGATGAAGAGGGATTGATATTGTTTTTGAATTTTAATGATACCTATAAGGATTTGTCAGGAAACGGCAACAATGGCATTCCTATTTATAACGGCAAGTTACTGGAATCCGATTTTAATCCTCCGGCAACTGCCTTCGAAATGTACCAGGCAGGCAACGAGGTTCGATTCAATAACAGAACAAAAAATGCTACTTCATGGCTATGGAACTTTGGGGATAATAACACCTCAGAACAGGGTTTTCCGAACTATACCTACACCACAGCCGGAGAATACCTGGTTGCCTTAACTGCAAAAAATACCACCACAGTTACGTCGGCTGCAGGGCACGTTACCATCAGGGGATTAGACAGGGTTGAACCGGCAGAAGCAGGCAATATTGGAGAGTGCCTGCTTACCGTTTTTGGCGGAGGATTAAATAAAAACATGGGCATACTGCTTCGCTATGAAGACGACACCGAAATTGCTGCTGACACCATTGTGGGTTCCGGGGAAGATGGATCCTTACAGGCACTTTTTACCCTGAACGGAGCCGCTATTGGACAGTGGGATGTTGTGGTGACTGACCAGGAAAGCGAAATTGTTCTATCCAAATCATTCAAAATCACAGAGGCCGAAGGAATTGCAAAACCATGGGTGAATATCTCTGGAAGAGGCTCAATTCTACTGAACCGGTGGAGTAAATTCACCCTTACATACGGAAACAATGGAGATGTGGATGCACTGATGGTACCGGTTTCATTTGCTGTTCCTGATATGGAAGGACTCGAGGTCGATTTTGTTGATTTTGAATTCATACTCCCACCCGAAGCATACGAAAATAATCTGGAAAATGAACTGATGCCATATAAAGACTTTTTCATCACGGAAACACTGTTCGGAAAACCACAAAAATCAAAAGTATATTCGTTAATGATTCCCCGCATTAAAGCCAACAGCAGTGAATCCCTTCATATCCTTATCAAATCACCGGATGATTTTAAAATTACATCCTGGACAGGTGACGGATGGCTTCAATATACAAACGAACCAGGGAAAGCTCCATTTGGCCAGTTATTAAAATCATCGGCAGGAACAGGGGAAGATGATCCCGGTAGTGGATCAAATCTGGCGGTTGGATCCTGCATTATGGAAGCTATAGCTGTTACAACCATTGAAACTTCAATTAGTATAATACCCGTTGCCGGAGCTGTGTATAACAGTTTTAAAACAGGTTATACCGTAGGGCAATTTGACAAAAAAGACGTTAAAAAATCGGTTGTGAATTCCAGTCTCCAGGCGGCAACCACCTTCTTCAGCTACGCTTCAGTAGTTCCTGTGGTTGGGTGGGTTACCGGCACTATTGGAGGATTGATCTGCGGAGGCATTAGCGCTTATCTTGCTGTTAGTGAATGTCTTAGTCTCGCCGAAAAAGAAAAAAGAGTCGACACAGTCTCATCATTTGATCCCAACGAAATGGTTGGACCGGACGGATTTGGCGAAAAGGGCTGGATACCCGGGATGAGTGAAATTCCCTACACCATACTGTTTGAAAACAAAGCTGAGGCGACGGCACCCGCTCATGACGTTTTCATTACCGATACGCTGGATTTGTCTGTGTTCGACATCTCCAAATTTGGCTTTAGAGAATTCGGCTGGGGCGATACAATCTTTTCTCCTCCGGGCCGCGAAATGAAAGCATTCTCCATGGATATCGACCTGCGGCCTGAGCTGGAACTCATTCTGCGTGTTTCCGGTAAACTGGACACCATTACAGGAATTGTGAAGTGGGACTTCCTGTCCCTGAATCCGGAAACCATGGATTTGGAAGAAGACCCGCTCATCGGATTTTTGCCGCCAAATCTCATTTCTCCTGAAGGGGAAGGTTTTGTCAGTTTCTCGGTCGGACTGAAAAAAAAATTGGAAACCGGCGATGAAATCCGCAATGAAGCTTCCATCGTTTTTGATGCTAATAAACCGATCATCACCAATGAATTTCTGAACACTCTTGACCTGGATGTGCCCCAAAGCCAGGTTTACCCACTGGAAGCCACTATCGACAGCCGGTTTTCGGTCGACTGGACAGGGTCCGACAAAGGATCAGGGATTGCAGGCTATACCATTTACGTACTTGAAAACGACACCTTACTGTATCCCTGGCTGAGAAACACCGATCAGATTTCAGAAGAGTTTCTCGGAGAGGTGGGATCCACATACAAGTTTTACAGTATCGCCATCGACAATGTGACCCTCAGAGAGGACTCCCCGAACGGTTACGATGCGCAAACAACTGTAACGGTAAACGTAGAAGAATTCGAACGGATGAAAGAGAAACTGACGGTTTGGCCAAACCCGGTGAAAGACAATCTGCAGGTAACATTCAGCCATGCCCCCTGCGGAGTATACGTAATTGAACTGGTGAGTGCAGCCGGTTCGGTTAAACACTCACAACTATATGAAGCCACAGAACTGCAGAACGGAGTTAGCATCAATGTAACAGATTGCCCTCCGGGGAATTATGTATTCCGGCTGGTTTTTGGCAATAAATCGGAAACGAGAAAAGTGGTGGTGCAATAAGAGAAAAAAGATTAAATTTCACACATTTTTTAACAATGACTATTCCATCAGTAAAATCAATAGTAACTTTCTTTCTCTTAACTTATACATTAACACTTTCAGCAGCATACCTGAAGAATATACCAAGAGATTTAAAACAACCACTAGCAACTGAAAAAGAAAATTCTTTGGAGCATGAATTAAATTATGTCACTTTAAATTGGGTTATAAAAAGTGCAATGGAAGTTGTTAATCATTTTGATGACTACCGGGAACTTCCTGATACTTTGCATATTGAAACAGAAAAGTACGCTACACATCAGCTTTTTAATGTTTTTATTGATGCAATTATTTCAATTAGTAATGGAGGTGATACCATTTTTTACCCTAACCAAACAATAGAGCCCCCTTCAGACCTATATGTTGCAATAAATATTGACAGTTCAGTTTATGAAAAACCTTTAGAAAAAAGTGAATACATCGATCTGTGTACTCACATACAAAAAAAAATACCAGAATTAGATAAAATACCTGACCTAATTGAATTTAGAGGATCAAATTTAAGAACCGTTGAAGCTATTTATCTATTTGCATTTGTAATTAGATATTATCATTTCTTTGGAAAGCTACCCAATATAGCCCAATTAATTATTACCCCCAGGGGGCTGGTTCCGTGGGACTTGCCAGACAGTTTAAAGATTTATACCTCAATAAATAACAAATGGCTTCCATATTATTTTGCAACAAATAACCGATATAACGTGGGAAAATATGAGCCTTATAAAATTGCAAAGAGAGTTATAGGCGATGCTAATACAATGTTCGATGCGGCAACACGTATTCATGATTATATTAAAAAACGGTGGGTTGGCGCCGGTTATTTTATTTGGCAAAAGCCATTTGGTGAACCTGATTATGCCTATTCTCAATACCGTTTTAATCGTTCCAATTCAGCCTCTCAAAACGATAAAATACTAATGCTTCTCAGGTCAGTTGGAATACCATGCAGAGAGCATCAAATGTTTGATGTGCAAATTGCAAAATGGATAAACATCGACATACACAAACCTGTTGGATTGGAAGATGTTATGGGATTAAGTGGGAATCCATTCCCTTGGGATTTTGCCTATCCCCTTGGGAAAGATTCAACCCTCATAAAAAATATCAGGGGTGTAATTTCAGAAAATAACACAGATAAAATTGATGAAAAATACATTTGGATTAATCCTTCAGATGTTGCTTTGAATGGCGAAGATTATATCCTTGAAAAATGTAAGCTCGGCGGGATAAATAACATTATTCTCACTGTAAAAGCAAGCAGTGGATATCTGTTTTATCCCACACAACTCGATCAGTATTCTTTAAATTTCAATTTTTTTCGTTTTGATGCGATTTCAGGATTAGCTCAAAAAGCTGACGAATATGGGGTAAAAATACATGCTGCGGTAAGTGTGCTTAACGATGATAGGGCTCATTGGTTAAATTTGGAGGAAGATTTCGCACAATACTTCATGGATCATAGTTCAACTGTACATCAGGATGCACAAAGAATATCTGTTACACCCTGTTCTGAATTCTACAAAGAATACATGATTGATCTTCTTGAAGAAATAGCTTCACTGCCGAATATCTCTGGAATTGTTCTTGGCTCACTCTATTTTATGAATACTAAATATAAAAAAGAATCAGATCCTGAATCGAATTCAAAAAATGTTCCTGATGGGAATCCTCAATGTAGTTGTTATTGGGAGGAAGAAAACTGGCAAGAAAATTTGCTTCAGGAATATGCTTCAGATTTGATTGAAACCATAAAAAATACAAATGAAAAACTGAAAGTGACTTTGTCGTCTTATCCTTTACAAAGCTCACGGTATGCTTCATTTGAAGGTATGCAGAATAAGGATTTGATGAAAAATCTTGCTGATGCTTACCTTATTCCGGTAAGTTATTCACAATGGCTCATTCCCGAAATGATAAATGTCCCGCTATTAGAGCCATCGCCATGCCTAATTGATGATTATATCAGTCAGGTTTCAAAGGGAGCAGAAAAAGAAATTATAGTATCTTTCACCGTCGGGGACGAGTGGATTTATACTCCTGATTATTATTCAGGGCTGGCTAAAAGAATGAAAAAAGCAGGGGCCAACAACATTTGTTTTCATGAATATAATTCACTGGAAGGCCCACCCGAAGGTTATCATCAACCACAAGCAAGTGTGGAATTAAATCCGGCATTTAATTCTTTTCAATATTCTACAATTAGCAGTTTGAACTTTCAGAAAAGCAAAAATCTTAACTCAGGAGCGTTGCTCTCAGATACCAATCAGGTTGATTTTGGTATTGTAACGAAAGGGTTAAGTAAAAGCAAAAAAATTCTTGTCAGTAATAATGGAAATTTTCCGGTACAACTAAAGGAAATTGTATTTTCAGACAGTGTTTTCAGTATTAAACCTGATTTAAAGGATTCAGTTATTTCACCTTGGGAGAAAGTATTGATAGAATTGATATTTACCCCTAAAAATACAGATGTCTATAACTCATTTTGCAAAATAAGAAACTCGGTTGATTCATTAGTTATTTCTTTAACTGGCGAAGGAAGAAGGGCTCCTATTGCTGATGCGGGCTCCGATATGACGGTCGATGAGAAAACTGTTGTTATACTGGATGGAAGTGGTTCATATGACCCGAACAATCAAGATATTACATATATGTGGAAAGCACCTAAAGGAATAATCCTGGACTCTGATACAGTTGCGAATCCATCTTTTTATGTGCCAAACATTCCACATCCCATGAAATATACTTTTATCCTGGTAGTCAATAACGGAACGGTTGACTCCTCACCTGACGAAATTATGGTTACTGTTAAAAATGTGCGGGAAAAACCGGTTGCTCAAGCAGGATTTGATCAAATTGTGCATTCAGGAGAGGTTGTCACTTTGGATGGATCTTCTTCATCATCATCAGAAAATCCAACACTGCTTTATGAATGGAAATCACTATCCGGCATTGATTTGAGTTCCACGAAATCATCAAAACCAACTTTTAGAGCCTCTGAATATAATAAACATACCACTTTGCTTTTTACCCTCGTTGTGAATGATAGCTATAATACTTCAGGGATTGATACTGTAGCTGTTACTGTTATCAAAGAAGATAACCTTATTCCTGTTGCAAAGGCAGGTGCTGATATTGAAGTTAATGAAGGTGATACAGTATGGCTGTATGGCATAGATTCCTATGATCCTGATGGTGATTCACT
>JAQVON010000012.1:21198-67664 GCA_028702595.1 Mariniphaga sp.
GTCGATGATCTTGAAATAGGGTATTTGTATGTTGAATCTGTTTTAAATTCCATAAATTCACCTAACCCTTATTTTATAGCACCAGAAGTTCAACATGATAGTATTATAACATTTGCTTTAACTGTTTTTGATGGTGGTGAATTCTCTGAACCTGATCAGGTAGAAATTTTAATAAAAAACAATATCGATGTTAAATCACCCATTACTCTTCTGCCTGGTTTTAAAATCTTCCCGAATCCGACAACGGGAATGTTTACCATCCAACTGCAAAATGCGGATTATCGAAAAAGTGAAATTGCCATTTTTGATCTTTTAGGTAATAGGATTTATCAACAAGATTATTACTCATCTGGAGAATATCAGGTTGATCTTTCGGAAGAGCCAGGTGGAATATATCTGATTCATTGTACCAGCGAAAATAAAAAGTGTATTAAAAAGCTCGTTATCAACAAAATGCAGAAAAATTGATCCTTAAAATTCAGAATATCGCACTTCTACTGATTATTTATCTTTCTTTTGAAATACCCTTTTGATAGATTTCCACAAGCCTTTTTCTTTCGGCTCGTCAGCTGTTTCCTGAGGCTTTTGGATCTCATGAAGTTTTTCCTCTTTGTTTTTCCCTGCGAACAGGCGTTCGAGAATGTTTTCCGGTCTTTCCATTTCAAGAATATCTTTATATGCAGGAATATTAAGGTCAGCCAACACCTCTTGGGAAGGATCCAGGAACTGCTTTTTTTGTAAATCCCTGTATTTAGAATTGCCATACAGTTTGCTATAAAAACGGCCTACAATGGGCAGGGCCATGTAGGAACCCTGTCCGTAAGTGATGCTTCTGAAATGAATTCCCGGTTCTTCGGCCCCGACCCAGCATCCGGTAACCAAATGGGGTGTCAATCCCACGAACCAACCGTCAGAATGGTTTTGTGTAGTGCCGGTTTTCCCGGCAAAATCTCCCGGGATCCGGTAGGTCGACCTGATGCGGGTTCCGGTACCTTTATTCACAGCAGTTTCCATCATATGCGTGATGATCCGGCAATTTTCTCCGCTCAGGGAGGTATTCCTGGACAGGGGTCGCGCAAATTCCTCCAAAACAATTCCCTCGGAATTGGCGATCGACTGCAAATAATACGGTTCAACGCGTTTGCCGTCATTTATCAGGGTAGCATAAGCAAAAAGCAGATCTTTCAAAGAAACAGATGCCACACCCAGCGCCAGCGAGGGTACTTTGGGAAGATCAGCTTCCAGGCCAAGTTCACGAACGGTGGAAATGACGTTTCCAACACCAGTCTGCACCATCACATGGGCGGCTACAGTGTTCACCGACTGAGAAAGGGCACCTTCCATAGAATAAAATCCATCATGAACTCCATCGGCATTTGAGGGTGACCAGTTCTGAAAACGCGAATAGACCTGCTGGGCTGCAGGATAATAATCATATGGACTCAGCCCGTTTTCCAGAGCCGACAGATAAACAAACGGTTTAAACGTAGAACCCACCTGACGTTCCGACAACACATGGTCGTATTTAAAAAACCGGAAGTCAATCCCCCCGATCCACGCCTTGAGATCTCCCGTTCCCGGATCCAATGCCAAAAAGCCCGTATTCAAAAACCGCAAATAGTGCTTTATTGAATCAAGCGGAGTGGTTTCCACCTGCTGAACACCATCCCATGTGAACAACTCGGTAGTTATCTTCTGCTGAAATGCCTCCTCAATGTGTCCTTCAGAAAATCCGGCTCCTGCCATTTTCTTATACCGGTCGGACCGGCGTATTGCCCGCTCTAAAATCTGACTGTTCCTTCTCCATGGGTCACTGTTTGCCCAATGGTTGTTAAATGTCTCCTGCAACACTTTCATGTGCTCAACCACAGCCTGCCTGGCATATAACTGGTAATCGGCATTGATCGTTGTCTGAATCCGCAATCCGTCGGTATACAGGTTCCAGGGGTCCCCATTCTCCTTGGTGTGGCTGGCACACCACTCCAGCAATTCAGGTTTAAGCATCTCCAGAAATTCGGGCGCAGGCCCCTCATTATAAGATATACGGGTATACCTCAGCTCTATAGGTTTGCTCTGATAACTCCGCCCTTCCTCTTCCGTCAGGAATCCATTCTCCACCATTTGAGCAATCACCACATCCCGCCGATCCTTTGAACGTTCAGGATTGGTGCGGGGATTATAAAAATTATTCGCCTTGAGCATCCCCACAAGCACAGCAGCCTCATCGACCATCAAACTGGAAGGCTTTTTGTTAAAAAATCGTTCAGCTGCCACTTCAACTCCAAAAATATTTTCAGCAAAGGGTACCGTGTTGAGGTAAAGAGTGAGGATCTCCTCCTTGGTATAGATCCGTTCAAGCCGGTAGGCAATAATAGCCTCCCTGAGCTTGTTCACCGGCATGGATAAAATTCCAAAATCGTTCCGCGGAAACAGATTCTTCGCAATCTGCTGACTTAGTGTACTGCCTCCTCCGGAACTGCGATCCCTGAACAAAATAGTTTTTACCAATACCCTCAACAAAGCCATTTCATCAATACCCCGGTGTTCATAAAACCGGGCGTCCTCAGTGGCTACCAACGCATTGATAACATGGGGAGAAATATCCTGAAAGTGAACATTGCTCCGGTTTTCAATGTAATATCTTCCCAAAAGCCTGCCATCAGCAGAATAAACTTCAGAAGCCTGAGGGCTTTTAATAACATGAAGCTGGGCAGTGGTAGGCACATGTCCGGTAAATCCCAGGTATACGACAAAGAAAAAAAGAAAGGCTAAAAGCAAAACGGCAATGAACGCCCTGACCACAAAAATAAATATGGTCTTTCGTGAAGAGGGCTTTTTTGCCTTTTTACGGGCAGAGCTCTTCTTGCGGATACTTTTATGCTTTATGGCACGATCTGACATTTAAAATTTTTATCACAAAGATATATGTTGTATTGAATTCATCAGGAAAATTCAGCCGGTTAATCAACAACATTTCCCTTTACTTCAAAATCTGTTGTACCAATACATATTCCTCCTGTATCATTGATTCCTTCAACAATGATGATGTACTTCCCGGTTTGATCAGAGGAAAAGAAAGTCATATCTACTCCACTTTCATTCAACAAAATCTCAGGCTCCCAAAACAGAGTCGTTCTATAATCGGGTGAGACATCAGATATGTTCTCAGGGGAATAGCGTGGTGCGTAAAACTTCTGAAATGATGCGTAACCCTTGATTTTCTCTTCAATAACACCTTTCACAACAGCGGAAGGATTTTCTGATTTTCCGCGGTGTGTATAAATTGCAATGACTCCATTGGCCCCCTCCATTCCAAAAAGCGTGAGGTTTTGGGGCGATTTCAGTATTTCTACTTTATCAATATCCTGCAGGGGAATGGATTTTATTTTGTCAATAGCTTTGCTGCTGGCATTCCTGTTATCCATTCGCATTTCTTCCTCCTGATCAATAAAACCCCCTGCACGAAGGTCGTCCGACACAGGTATTCCGTCAATCAAAAACAGGGGTGTTGACTGGAAGTTGAAATTACTGGTACCTCTGATTGTAACCTGGTCACCGCTGATATCGAGACCGGCAACTTTGCCAACCAGATAATCAATTACATTGCTGAAAGAGACATCTGCTTCAGTAATCTCAATGACCTGATCAGCCAGGTTGTAAATTCTGAAATGTCCATCTCCTTCTGATAAGTCCGGACTTTCAGTCGGTTCATCCATTTTTTGGCCTATTGCCATTCTCCTGTTGTATGCCAATAAAACCTGATCTTCGTTATATTTTAGTATTTCCAATGCCGGAGGTATTTCATTCGTTCCACCCAACGATTTCAAGGCAGAGATTGACACAGGGGCATGAAATGCAGGGAGTAAGGTGATATTTGTATTTTGCCTTCCCATTTCATTTTTCGCCTGGACATACACTTTTGCCGTATCATTAAACAGCAGTCCGGGAAAAGAAAAGATACCCTTCTCATCTGTTGTCTGGGTTAAAAACGCCATTTCCTGATCTTTCTCAATTACCAGGGTAATTTCACCATGATGAAGAGGCTGGCCGCTGATTTTGTCGGTTGCCATACCCCGTAAAGTCAAACCCACGTTTTGTCTGTAATTTAATGTATCAGCTATTCCGGGCACCCCATTCCAGAAATAACCCTTCCAGCCATGGGTAAGCATGAGCAAACGTTGTTTCGACAGTGCACTGATCCCTGAATCAATAAAGAAATCTGTCGGGTTTTCAATAAAGCCGTTCAACTCCGAATCGATGAGCAGGTACGACAGAATATCTTGTGACGGGTTTTCCCCTCCAAAAGCGGCTTCGTGAACTACAGCCAAAGACAAATTCGAAGGGTCAGAGTGCTGTTGTCCTCCCGAAAGATTCAGGCTAATTTCCGATCGGGTGGAAACACTACTCCCGGATACCCGAATGTCGACCTCATGGACATCGTAGGTGTTGGAAAAAAGAAGCCGTTCGGATACAGGAGCCAAATTCTTATCAAGCAAAACCAGACGATTCACGCCACCCTTAAGCATCTGACTATCAAATTTCAACAAATGAGACTTGCCGGAAATATGAAAAGGCTGATAAAAAACTGATTCTCCACGATGCATGTTCACCAGGTAAAAAAGATCATCCTCATACTGGTCGGAATTAGATAAAATGTTCACAATAAGCTCACGGCTTGTTTGATTTACCAGTTGAATTTTAACACCTTCCTGCACAATCAGAGAATCAAAACTAAACCGGAACGAAGGGAATCCAAAAATGGTAGCATGATATGATTTCCCAGGTTGGGGAGTCATAAAAAACATGCCCATTCCTTTATAATCCGTACTGAATGTGACCACTTCTCTTCCCGATTCATCCCTGACTGATCCACGGACATCTGCTCCGTAACCGTTTCGGTCAACAGCTTTAAAGGCAACAACATTGGGCACCCCTTCCAGAATCGCACCACCCTCGGGTAAAAAAGTTACATCAGCAACCATCCGGCGGTTGGATGGATTTCGTTGTCGCGATTCAACAGCCCGGGCTGGTCTGGCAGTTTTTGATATCCATAGTTTCTTATAAAAAAAAGCCTCTTCTCCAAAATTCAAAAGGTAATCAGTGAAAGCCTGAAGCATATATCCTCCCGCTCTTAAGGTATCAGGCAAATCAATCTGACCCGGTACCTGACCATGAATAGCCATCAGGTTATGTTCCAAAACCAACCGGCCTGATCCATCAATCAAATGAATATATATGTTTTCTGCTCCCGGGATCAAACGCCCGGAGCGGCTGTCGGTAAGGTATGCCTTCAAATGGATGGTCTCATCAGAAAAATAATATTCCCGATCGGTATGAAGATATAGTTTTTCAACAGGAACCTTCTCGTTGGCTTCCATCCAGCCTTCAATATCCTGTGCCTTAGCAACCAAAGAGGTCATTAAAGATAAAAATAAAAAAAATGTTATCATCATATACTTCCGCTTCATCTGTCTATAATTATTTATTTTTAATGGCAATAAAAGAAACTCCCATCATACTATCTCCTCATTCCACTGTTTATTTCAACGATGTCCGAAAGAATTCACAAGCTCATTTCATTCTCATTTATGACATGAATCATCATGGTCATTTCATTCCTTACATCAAACTACAAATATCGGACAACAATTTTTTATAACAATAAACGTAAATCCACCTCATAAGGTTTATCAAAAAAATACCCCGGGTTAACGGGAAAACCAGTTCAGTGATTCATACGTCTCTTCCGTGCGTTTCCGGGAATCTGCATATTCTCTGAATAAGATGATGAATGCAGTTTAGCAGGGTAGGATTTACACCAATTGAAATGCCTTATGGTAGGGGCATTTAGTCTTCTTTCCCGGATGCAATAAATTGAAGGTTTCTTTTCAACCCTTGGAAGCCGGTACGTTTGACAGCTGAATTGTCAAACAGCACGATGAACTGTTCTTCATCCAAATTATACCATTCCTGTTTGGTCAGTTCGAGTAATGAAACAGAAGGGGATAGTAAGCGTTCATTATGCGGCTCTGCTTTGCGGTTCCACGGACAAACATCCTGGCAGATATCGCAACCAAACACCCGGTTTTGGAAAAGTCCCTTGAGTTTTTCATCCGGTTCCCTCTTCAGTTCAATGGTTTGGTATGAAATACACTTTCGGGCATCCACTACCCGATCGGCAACAATGGCACTGGTAGGACAAGCATCTATACACCGGGTACAGGAACCACAGTGATCAGTGACCACCTTCGGTTTATCAAAGTGCAGTTCAACATCAAGGATGAGCTCTCCAATGAAAAAGAAACTTCCATGGTTTTTTGATATCAGGCAGCTGTTTTTTCCTATCCAGCCCAATCCTGCACGGCGGGCCCAGGCGCGTTCAAGTACCGGAGCGGAGTCAACAAAAAATCGTCCCTTGCATTCCGGAATTTCTTTCTGAACAGAAGCAAGCAGGTTCTTCAGCTTTTCTTTCATCACCCTGTGATAATCTATTCCATAGGCATATTGGGAAATGACCGGAGCTTCCGGATCTTTCTGCTTTTTATTCGAATAATAATTCTGAAGTACCAAAACAACCGTTTTAGCGGGAGGAAACAGCAATCGGGGATCCAGTCGTTTGTCCCGATTCCTTGCCATATAATGCATTTCCCCGAACATATCGGCTTCAAGCCAGGCGTGGAGCCGTTCTTTTTCCTCCCCTAATGATTCGGCCGGGAGAATTGCACACTCCAAAAATCCCAGTTCTTTCGCCTTCGATTTGACCTTAGCAGATATGTTTTTCAGGTCATCCATCTGGTACGGGTTGAACGCATTAAAAGAATCCTAATTCCAGGCGGGCTTCCTCACTCATCATCGATTTATCCCAGGGAGGATCAAAGGTAAGGTCAACATTGACATCCGCTATGCCTTCCACAGCGCGCGCAGCCTGAGAAACATCGTCAATTAATATATCCACTACCGGACATCCGGGAGCTGTCAGGGTCATTAAAATGTTAGCGTTATTGTTCTCATCCACATCGACATTATAAATCAACCCCAAATCATAAATATTTACCGGTATTTCCGGATCATAAACCTCCTTCAGGTTTGCTATTATCTGGTCAATTCTTTTATCCATCCAACTTCTCCTTAATTATCCAACCTATCATAAGCAACAGCATAAAGCCTGATTTGTTTCATCATAGCTAACAGCCCATTCGATCTGGTAGGAGACAAATGCTGCGTTAACCCCAGGTCATCAATAAAATGCACCTGGCTGTGTAAAATTTCTCCTGGTGTTCTTCCTGAGAATACTCTTAAGAGCAGGGCTACTAATCCTTTGACAATAACGGCATCACTTTCACCCCGAAAATAGATATGACCTTCTTTCTTTTCAGCAACCAGCCATACCCTCGACTGGCAACCTTTGATCAGGTTCTGGTCATTTTTCTCCACTGCAGAAATGGGCTCTACACTGTTTCCCAGTTCAATCAGGTAAGCATACTTATCCATCCAGTCTTCGTATAGTGAAAACTCTTCCAATATATCCTGTTGAACTTCTTCAATTGTTTTCATGATCTTCAGAAAATTTAAGACACAATGTTCAGAAATTTTTAAAAGCTGGAAAATTTCTGATCTTCTTTTTATTTTAACATTTTCACCACCCTTTTGAGCGCTTCGATAAACCGGTCTATTTCCTCTGTTGTATTATAAATGCCAAACGATACGCGAACAGTTCCCGGGATATTAAAATAACTCATTAGCGGATCAGCACAATGGTGGCCGGTACGGACAGCTATTCCGGTTTTATCGAGCATAGTTCCCAGATCAAAGGGATGTATCCCGTCAATATTGAACGATATGACCCCGGATTTTTGTGAAGCTTCTCCGTAAATCACAAGCCCTTCCAGTTCTTTCAGCTGGTGGGTGCAATAATCCAGCAACTGATGTTCCCAGGCAGCAATATGCTCCATTCCGGTTTCCTGCAGCAGGGCAATGGCTGGCCCCAGAGCAATGACTCCGGTAATATTCGGAGTGCCGGCTTCAAATTTAAACGGAATTTCACTGAAGGTCGTTTTCTCAAAAGTCACTTCCGAAATCATCTCTCCCCCACCCTGGTATGGAGGCATTTGTTCCAGCCATTTTCTTTTTCCATACAGCACACCCACTCCGTTAGGTCCATACATTTTATGAGCCGAAAATGCATAAAAATCGGCATCCAGTGCCTTTACATTCACTGGAATATGTTGTACAGCCTGTGCCCCATCCACAAAAACAGGCACGTTTTTCCGATGTGCTGCGTCAATGATCTGCGCCAGCGGATTGATGGTACCCAGCACATTGGAAACGTGAGTTACCGCAAGAAGCCTGGTTTTTGATGTAATGAGTTCAGAGAGCAGGCTGGTTTGCAGTTCTCCATTTCTTGACATGGGCAACTTAACAATTTTTGCTCCTCTTTTCAGCGCATTGAGTTGCCAGGGAACCATATTGGAATGATGCTCCATTTCGGAAACAATGATTTCACTTCCAGGAGAAATGAATTGTTCGCCAAAAGAGGCAGCAACCAGGTTAGCACTTTCGGTAGTGCCTTTGGTAAAAATGATCTCTTCACGACTACCTGCTCCAATAAATTGCTGCACCTGGTCACGCACTGATTCAAATGCATCAGTGGTTTTGTCAGCCATATAGTGTGCTGCACGATGGATATTCCCGTAAAATTCGGTATAAAGCCTGCCGGTTTTGAGCAGAACCTGAACAGGTTTCTGAGTGGAAGCAGCATTATCGAAATAAACCAATGGTTTCCCATATACTTGCTGCTTCAATACAGGAAAATAACTTCGTATTTTATTTACATCGTATTCCATTCGCCTAACATTCGCAGTTGTATGCACAGTCGTGACAACGGGCTACCTCGCCTCTCAAACGCTTGTCGACCAACTCATTGATCCTCTTACGTAACGGTTCAATGGAAATTTGCTGGATGACTTCATATGCAAATGCATTCATCATCATTAACCGTGCTTTTGCCTCATCTATTCCACGAGCCCGCAGATAGAAGAGAGCTTCTTCATCTATCTGGCCAACTGTGGCACCATGACTGCATTTCACATCGTCGGCATCGATGATCAGTTGCGGTTTTGATTGCATGGTAGCCTTGTCGGTAAGCAATATGTTGTTGTTGCGCTGAAATGCATTGGTTTTCTGAGCATCACGAACAACATGAATCCTACCCGTAAAAGCACCGGTCGATTCATCGTCAAGAACATTCTTATATACCTGATTACTCATACAGTGAGGTTTCCCATGAATCACCTGGGTGAAGTTATCCACATGTTGTTTGCGGTCGATAAAGGCCATACCATATAAAAAAGCTTCCGCATTTTCCCCATCCATATTAAATTTCAGGTTATTCCGGATTAATCCACCATGAAGTGAAGAATTTAGGGTAGTGACCTTTGAATCTTTTTCCTGATGAATAAATACCGAATTCAAACTGGTAGTATAGTTATGCTGATTTTGAAGGGTGTAATATTCCAGGTTGGCATTGGGTCCCGCAAAAATTTCGGTTACTGAATTATTCAGGTAATGGTTTAAATTCAGGGTATGATCACAGGAAATTACTTTAACATGTGCACCTTCTTCCAGATATATAAAATTTCGCTGGGTGACGTAAGCGCTCTCCTTTGCCTGGAGAAAATTGATCAGCTGAACAGGCAACTCAACCGTAGTATTTTCCGGTACGTAAAGGAAATACCCGTCTTTGGCAAATGCGGTGTTCAGTGCAACTAAAGGATCGTCTTCAGTTTGAGCGAGTGATGCATATTTTCTGATCAGTCCGGGGTTGTTGTGAGCAACATTTTCGAGGCTGTCCAGAATCACTCCGGAAGGGAGTTCACCTATCTTGCTGTTATCCTCATAAAACCAGCCATTGAACAGGAAAGCCAGGTGGGTATCTAAAAGGGGCACATCGCAACGGAATACAGCATGCAGGTCGACTTCAGCAGGTTCGCGTTCATGAATATATCTGAATTCTGAGGAAAACCGGGGTTGCAGATTGGTATATTTATAATTTTCATTTTTACGGGTAGGAATACCCTGAGTGATAAAGTCCTGCAACGCTTTTTTCCGATGTGCATTCATCTCTTCAGCAGAATTCCGGAACAGTACTTCTTTTACACTGTTGTAATGCGCAGCATATTTTAAGGATACATCTGTATTTTCAATCAATATACTCATGTTACTCTCCATTTTCCTTTTTAATCCAGTCGTAACCCTTTTCTTCCAGTTCAAAGGCCAGTTCCTTGCCAGCCGATTTAACTATTTTCCCGCCGTACAAAACATGTACATGATCGGGTACGATATAATCAAGCAAACGTTGGTAATGCGTAACCACTATGGTGGCATTCCCGGAATTTCTCAGCGCATTCACACCATGTGCAACCGTTTTCAGTGCGTCAATATCGAGCCCCGAGTCGGTTTCATCAAGAATGGCCAGCCGGGGTTCCAGCAAAGCCATCTGGAATATCTCGTTTTTCTTCTTTTCTCCTCCGGAAAATCCCTCATTCACCGACCGGTTGGTCAACTGGGCATGCATATCCACCATTTCCATTTTCGTGCGCATGAACTTCAAAAATTCACCTGCCGTAAGCTCTTTCTCTCCACGCGATCTGCGGTGCTCATTCACAGCAGTTTTCAAAAAATTGACCATGGGAACACCGGGTATTTCCACCGGATATTGAAAGCTCAGGAAGAGCCCTTTTTGAGCCCTTTCTTCCGGAGCCATATCCAACAGATCTTCACCCAGGTAAGTAACTTCTCCATGAGTTACGGTGTATTCTTCCTTTCCGGCCAATACATTGGCCAGGGTACTCTTCCCCGATCCGTTGGGACCCATGATGGCATGAATTTCGCCGGGTTTAACAACAAGATTGATGCCCTTCAGGATTTCCATCCCTTCCACTTCAACAAATAAGTCTTTAATGGATAACATATTTATTTTATATGATTTAAGTTCCAGTCATGAAGACCTTCCCTGTATTTAACAATGTTTGAATTATCTCTTTTCGTACTCGTTTTTCTCAGGAATTTATCCCACGCTTCCTTCGAGGCTTATTTGCAACAGTTTCTGTGCTTCCACTGCAAATTCCATAGGCAATTTATTCAGCACTTCCTTGGCATATCCGTTCACAATCATGCTGATGGCTTTTTCTGTATCAATTCCTCGCTGATTACAATAAAAAATCTGGTCCTCTCCAATTTTTGAAGTGGTGGCTTCATGTTCAACAATGGATGACTTATTTCCCACTTCGATGTATGGGAAGGTGTGAGCTCCGCAGGTATCGTTCAGCAACAGAGAATCACACTGCGAAAAATTCCGGGAGTTTTCAGCTCCGGGCATGACCTTCACCAAACCACGGTATGAGTTGTTACTTTTCCCCGCAGAAATTCCCTTTGAAACGATTGTACTTTTTGTATTTTTACCGATGTGGATCATTTTCGAACCAGTATCGGCCTGCTGGTGGTTATTGGTTACTGCTACCGAATTGAATTCCCCAACGGAATGGTTACCAATCAGAATACAGCTGGGGTATTTCCAGGTGATGGCCGAGCCGGTTTCCACCTGTGTCCAGCTTATTTTTGAGGATTCGCCCCGGCAAATTCCTCGTTTGGTAACAAAATTATAAATTCCGCCTCTCCCGTTCTTGTCTCCGGGATACCAGTTTTGTACAGTGGAATACTTCACCTCTGCACGGTTCAGGGCAATGATCTCCACAACAGCAGCATGCAATTGATTTTCATCGCGCATGGGGGCAGTGCATCCCTCCAGGTAACTCACATAGCTGTCGTCATCGGCAACAATCAGAGTTCGCTCAAACTGCCCGGTATTGGCAGAATTGATCCTGAAATAGGTGGATAACTCCATAGGGCATCGCACACCCCGGGGAATATAGCAAAATGAGCCATCACTAAAAACGGCAGAGTTCAAAGCCGCAAAAAAATTATCCGCAACAGGAACTGCCTGACCCAGATACTTACGAACCAAATCAGGATGTTCACGAACTGCATCGCTGAAAGAGCAAAATACAATACCCTGTTCCGCTAAAACCTCCTTAAAGGTAGTCTTAACCGATACACTGTCGAGTACGGCATCAACAGCCACACCCGCAAGGTGCTTCTGTTCCTCCAGAGGAATACCCAGCTTGTTGAATGTCTCCAGCAATTCTGGATCCACCTCATCAAGACTTCTTAACTCCGGCTTCTTTTTCGGAGCAGCATAATAACTGATCCCCTGAAAATCAATGGGAGGTATTTTCAGATAAGCCCAGTCGGGCATTTTCATTTTTTGCCACCTCCTGAAGGCATCAAGCCGGAACTCAAGCATGAAGTCAGGCTCATCCTTCTTTTCCGAAATCGTGCGGATCACTGCCTCGTTTAACCCCCTATCAATAATTTCGGTTTCAATGTCAGAAAAAAAACCGTACTTATAATCTCCCTGAGTTACTTCTGATAATATTTTATCCTGATCGGTCATCTTTATACTTCTTACAAAAAACAACAATCCTTTTCACTGACTGTTTAAAAAATAATTGCAAAGATATAAAAGTATGGGTAATTTTGTTGCCGGAAGTTTTAATTAAACACCAATTTGTCCTTTATTTATCATGCAAAAAGAAAAAAAGCAGACCACGATTTCGGAATTGGGAGAGTTTGGACTCATCGACAGGCTGACTCAGGGGATTATCATAAAGAACAAGAGTACATTTCAGGGCGTCGGGGATGATGCAGCAGTGATGAATTACGCGGAGAATTGCGTTGTATTTTCCACTGATCTGCTCACCGAAGGCATTCATTTCAATTTGATGTATGTTCCGTTGAAACACCTGGGTTATAAAGCAGTAGCAGTAAATCTCTCCGACATTTACTCGATGAACGCCCGTCCGCGGCAAATAGCCGTAAGTTTGGCTGTCTCAAGCAAATTTACGGTAGAAGCTCTGGAAGAGTTATACTCCGGGATATACCTGGCATGCAATACTTATGGTGTGGACCTGATAGGTGGCGATACCACCAGTTCACTTACAGGCATGACAATTAATATCAGTGTTCTGGGAGAAGCACCCCGGGAAAAACTGGTCTACCGCTCAGGAGCTAAACCTGGCGATCTGCTTTGTGTTACCGGAGACCTTGGGGGTGCTTATATGGGACTCCAGCTGCTGGAAAGGGAAAATGAAGTGTTTAAAGTGAATAACAAAATACAGCCGCAACTGGAAGGATATGATTATATTCTGGCACGTCAACTTAAACCTGAAGCCAGAGCCGATATGGTGGAAGCTTTTGAAAAAATAAATCTCAAACCTACTGCCATGATTGATATTTCCGATGGCCTTTCCTCCGAAATCATGCACCTGTGCAAGAAATCAAATGTGGGTTGCCAACTGAACGAAGAAAGTATACCTATTGACAACCAAACCCGCAAAATGGCTGACGAACTGAATATAAATCCGTTAGTAGCAGCACTTCATGGTGGGGAAGATTATGAACTGCTCTTTACTATTGCTCCGGAAGACCAGAATAAAATAAAAAATGATCCTGACTTTACTGTGATCGGCAAAATGACAGATCCCCGGCAAGGAGCTAACCTGATAACATCAGGTGGATCGGAAATTCCGCTGCAAGCCCAGGGATGGAACCATATGAAGTAGAGCTGTTCACATGCACAAAAAATAAATACTTCCGGTGGATGGTTTACCCGAACAGATAAAACGACAGGAAGAACTTTTAAATATTACCGGGAAACAGCTAAAGATTTCAACATGAGGGTAGTGATCCAAAGAGTAAAAACGGCAGAGGTAAAAGTGGAAGGTAAAACGATTTCATCCATTGGTAAAGGATTATTAATTTTGCTGGGCATTGAAAACGCCGATACCGACGATGATATTGAATGGCTGGTGAAAAAAATTATCCAATTGCGTATTTTCAATGATGAAAAGGGGGTGATGAACCTTTCAGCAGAGGATGTATCAGCCGATATAATGATTGTTAGCCAGTTCACACTTCATGCCAGTGTTAAAAAGGGAAACAGACCATCGTATATCCGGGCGTCAAAACCCGATTTTGCAATTCCTATGTATGAGAAATTCATTGCAAAAACAGAAGAATCATTAGGGAAAAAACCTGCTACGGGAATTTTTGGTGCCATGATGGAGGTTCAGCTGACAAACGATGGACCTGTTACCATCATGATGGATTCCAAACAGAAAGATTTTTAAAAAGTTCCATTTCAATCATGGGACTAACAGGAAAATGACGATTGACGAATGAAAAAAAAACATCTAATCGCAGCAAACATCCTTCTGGCTTTCTTTTTCTGCTCAAACGGTCAGGCTCAGGAGTGGACAACCGGGATCGACATCTTCAGCAGTTATATATGGAGGGGAACAAAAATTGGATCCGGACCGGCTTTCCAGCCATCGGTTGAATACAATGCCGGAGAATTTACCATTGGCGCCTGGGGATCGTTCAATGTCTCCTTCAACGAAGCAGCGGAAACAGATATCTATGTCAGCTACGCCATCAACATGGGAGAATTCAATGTGCTTACCCTGACGGTTACCGATTATTACTTTCCGGGGTCAAGCTGGTTTGAAGGAGATTCACACTATTTAGAGCCCATGTTGAGCTTTGAAATACACCAACTTACGCTCACTGGAGCCTATATGATGAACGATGGCGAAGGAGACACGTACATTGAGGCAGATTACCAGGCGGGCCCGGTCAATCTGTTTGTAGGAGCAGGTGACGGGGCATATACCATGAATAGTAAATTCAACGTCTGCAACTTTGGAATTGGCACCTCCAAAGAACTGAAAATTAACGACTTTTTCTCTATTCCTGTCTCGGGAGCAATCATCCTGAATCCCTCTTCCGAACAGCTTTATATTACGGCAGGAATTTCATTCTAACGCAATGAAACAAAAAATGACAATAGAAGAAGCACAGCAAAGCGTGGATCACTGGATAAAAACAGTGGGAGTAAGGTATTTCAGTGAATTAACCAACATGGCTGTCTTAACAGAGGAGGTGGGTGAACTGGCGCGGATCGTGGCACGCACTTATGGCGATCAATCCTTTAAAAACTCTGATCTGAAACACAACCTGGCCGACGAAATGGCTGATGTACTTTGGGTACTCATTTGCCTGGCAAATCAAACAGGAGTAAACTTAACAGATGCCTTCCTGAAAAATATGGAAAAGAAAAATACCCGCGATCACGATCGTCATCAAAAAAATAAAAAACTAAAGGAATAGCTTTCCATTACTTTTGGCGGGTAATGATAAAATCCATCAGTTCAACAAGTGAAACCCTGGCTTCACAGTCGGGAAATTCCATCAGCCCATTCACTGCCTTTTCTTTGAACTCATGCATTTTTTCAGTTGCATATTCAATACCTCCCTTTTCATTCACCAGCTGAATCAAGTCCTGCACCATTGAACGGTTCTTGTTTTTCTTTTTTATCAGGGTCAGTATCCGTTTCTTTTCCTTCAAATCAGAGTTCTTCAGCACGTAAAGCAATGGCAGGGTGATCTTTTTTTCCTTGATATCGTTACCTGTGGGTTTCCCGATTATTCCTTTGGCCTGATAATCAAAAATATCATCCCTGATTTGAAAAGCAATACCAGCATCTAGCCCTATTTGAAACATTTTCTCCGGAATTTCAGGATCATCGGTTACTGAAGCGGCACCAATAGCCATACTGGTGGCAATGAGTGACGCAGTTTTTTTCCGGATAATCTCAAAATATGTTTCCTCATCAATATCCAATTTCCGACTTTTCTTAATCTGTAATATTTCTCCTTCAGCCATGTCTTGTACTGCCTGAGAAATCAGATGCAAAAAATTGTACTTCTTATGCTCCAGTTGAAGCATTAAACCCCTGGCTAAAATAAAATCACCAACCAAAACAGCCATCTTATTTCGCCACAATGCATTGATGGAAAACACTCCTCTACGCTCAAATGAATCGTCTACCACATCGTCGTGAACCAGTGTGGCAGAATGCAATAATTCTACCGAGCAGGCAGCCAATTGGGAAAACTCATTGGGTTCACCATGCAGCTTAGCCGACAAAAACACAACCATAGGACGCAGTTGCTTCCCTTTCGTTCTGTATAGAAAATTCAATATGGTTCCTAAAAGAGGAATATCACTTTTTAGCGCTTCCTTAAAATAAGGATCAAAAGCTTTTAACTCTTTTTCAATGGGGAAACCTATCGATTTAATATTTGTCATCGGACAAATCTATCTTAATTTATTAGGATAACGAACATAAAACAAATTCGTTAAAAAAGGTGTAAATTTTCAAAAAAAAATCAACATAACTGTCATTAAACCCCTTGTTATATAATTATTTCAAGGAAAGTAGTTCTTTTTCAGGCAGAGCCTGGCAGATATGGCGCTCCAAACGACGTAGGATGGGTGATGAAACGCCATTCTCACCATGCAGAAGCATGGTTCTGGTTTTTTCGCTTCAAATACCCGGAACTGATGGTTGAGACGCCAACACAGCACCGGATACAACCAGGTGCACTTGAAAAGCTTTTCCACCTGCCTGCCCGGAGAAGGGAATTAAGTTCTCTTCATCTCATGAGATAATCCTTAAATATTTATATATTTGCATTTTTAAAGCACTCAACAAAAATGGAACAAACCAAAGAACTGGACTCCAGCAGATTAGAATTGGCTGCTAGTATGCTGAAAGCAATAGCTCATCCTATGCGTATTGCGATTCTAAAACACCTGGAAGGAGGGAAAAAACGAACAGTAAGTGAGATTCATGAATTATTAGGAATTGAACAATCCACCACTTCCCATCATCTGGGGATACTTCGTGATAAGGGAGTCCTTTGTTCCCAAAGAGAAGGTAAAAATACATTTTATTATCTGAAATTCAACATTTTGAGCCAGATTGTCGATTGTCTGGAGACCTGCACCTGTGATTAAGTGCGTGCCTCCTCCTTCAATCATTTTTATTCTCGGAATTTTTCAATCAGATCCATCCGACACCTCAAACCGGAAATTTTGAATTACAAACCAGGATTTTAAGAACTTCCCAAAAAATGGGAATTTTCATTCGAAATTTCGGAACAAATTCCTATATTTACCCTATCAAAACCCAAACACATTGAAAAGCACATGCTCAATAGGGTGTTTTTTTCTGTTTCTAGGAGCAGTTGGTTGGTCATTTCAGGTCAATGGGCTGGATAATTACCTGCCCGGGGCCCGGTCGCTGGGTCTTTCCCATGCTTCTGTATCTCTTTCCGACACCTGGTCAACTTTTCACAATCAGGCTGGTATAGCAAAAATACAAACACTTACTTCCGGATTATTTTATGAATCCCGATTCGGTATAGATGAACTCTCATGGGTTGCCGGATCGCTAATCACACCAGTTGGAGCAGGAGCCTTTGGTCTCAGCTTTTTTCAGTTTGGGAAAAGATCATATAATGAAAAAAAATTGGGGTTGGGCTACGCCCTCCGCCTGGCAGAAAAATGGAATGCCGGCATGCAGCTTGACTACTTTTTTCTTTCATTTCCCGAAAACGATTTTAACAAAGGAATAGCTACCTTCGAGGGAGGAGTTCTATTTGATCCGACTCAAAAAATGAGTCTGGGGTTGCATCTGTTTAATCCTCTATCAATACGTTGTGAAACACTTCACAGAAAGGCAAAATTACCACTAACGATCAGAATTGGAGGACATTACCATTTTGACCCAACGGTACTGGGAGCCATTGAAGTGCAAAAATCCCTGTTCCAAGCAACCCGGGTCAAAACAGGCATAGAGTTTCAACCGGCTGAAAACCTGTCGCTGCGTGTCGGAGTCTCCGGGAAACCTTTCATGTATACTACCGGTGTTGGATACCAAACAGGCATATTCACTACTGATATCGGATTCAGTTATCATGGCTGTTTAGGTATTTATCCTTCGGTCTCCATTCAAATTAACCCCTGATCTAAAAACCTCTGTATACCAATAAAAACCATTTTTTAAACCATACGATATCCCATGAACCCTTTTTTCAAACACATCACGATTCTCATCCTGATTGCACTTAATAGCAGAGTATTAGCACAACAAAATGATGCCATCAGCCAAATTGAAAATAGAATGGAAGCGGTCATCGAGAACCTAAACGAAGAACCCCATGCTGCTCAAATCATTGAGGATTTACAGGAATACGCAGAAAACCCGCTGAACATAAACATGGCCACACGCCAGGAGCTATTAAAACTTCATGTATTGGACGAAATACAAATCCGTAAGCTATTGGATTACTTAAAAAACTATGGCCCGGCACTATCAATTTATGAATTAAATGCCATTGAAGGGTTCAACCCTGAACTACTCAAAAAAATAGAACCTTTCATCCGTTTCGGCATGGTTGAGGTGGAATCGTATGGATTCAAAAAAACATGGGAGTACGGGAAACATGAGTGGATGGTACGCACACAGAGTATACTCCAAAAGGCTAAGGGCTTTAAAGAGAAAGAGGATGGAACAGCACCATTTGCGGGCAATCCAATCCGGTTGTATTCACGTTACAAGTTTAGTTCCGGAGACAAACTTTCAGCAGGAATAACCGCAGAGAAAGATCCCGGAGAACCATTTTTCCGGGGAGTCAACAAACAGGGATTCGATTTTTACTCCGGACACATTCATCTAAAATTCAAATCCCTGATAGAAAACATCACGTTAGGAGATTTTGTTGTTCGCAGTGGGCAGGGGTTGGCGATTTGGCAGGGATTCTCAACAGGCAAATCAGTCGACATCATGAATATCAGTAAAACAAGTCAGGGTATTCGCCCTTTTACATCAGCCGATGAAAATAATTTTTTCAGGGGAGTATCCACCACGTTAAAGTGGAAAGAGTGCCGGGTAAACATCTTCTGGTCACAGAAAAAAACCGACGCTAACCTGGCCTGGTCTGTTTCACGGGGGAATCATTTTACCAGTCTGCAAACATCAGGTTACCATCGCACAATCGGGGAAATTGCCGACAAAAACAGTATCTCCGACATGAATACCGGCGTGTTTGGAACATGGCAATTCAGAAACTTCAAAATTGGAGCCACCTTTTCATACCGCCATTTTAGTCTCCCATTCATCAAAAGTGACCAGCTTTTTAATCAGTTTCGCTTCAGCGGAAAGGGAAACAGGGTCATCGCGGTTGATTATCTGTTCAGCAAAGGGAAGTACCGGTTTTTTGGTGAAGGAGCTCTCTCTGAATCAAAGGGGGAAGCAATGATCCATGGATTTGGGATCCATCTTCATGACCGCATTCAATTCTCCGGCCTTTACCGTCATTTCGACAAAAATTTCCAGGCACTTTGGGCATCTCCATTTGCTGAAGGAACCTCAGCTGATAACGAGAAAGGCTTATTCTTAGGTACCAGGATACTCCCATTTCCATATGTCACCATTTCTGCCTACTCCGATTGTTACAGATCCGACTGGATAAAATTTGACACGGCAGGTCCATCAACAGGATGGGATATCTTTTCACAAGCTGATGTCCGGCTGTCGAAAAAAATACAATTCCATATACGTTATAAAAACGAAAGAAAAGAAAAAAAAGAAATGCTGAAGGAAAGGAATGTAAATCATGTCGAATACAACAAAAAAATGCGCATCCATATTCATTATAATCTTTCAAATGTCATTTCACTGAAAACCCGCGTAGAGCATGTTATTTTCAAAGGACTGACCAGAGAAACCGGAACAGTGTTCCTCCAGGATCTTCAACTCATACCCCCCGGGAAAAAGCTAAATTTATCGGCAAGAGTTGCCTGGTTTAATACTGACAGTTATAACTCACGGATATATGCATACGAAAATGATCTGCTCTATTCATTCTCTATACCGGCATATAGTGGAAAAGGAATACGTACATACCTGAATTTCAAGTACAAATTCAATAAACGGCTGGAAGTTTGGGCCAAGTTAGGAAACACATCACATAACGATGTGGAAACCACAGGTTCAGGGTACAATGAAATATCAGGTAACAAAAAAACAGAAGTAAAATTTCAATTGAGGTTGAAAATATAAACCTGAATTCGTTACTTTGCTGCGAAAATTTATTCATGCTAATGGAAAACTATTTCGACGATATACGCCCTTACACCGACAAAGAAGCAAGAGAAAAAATCAGGCTGATGGTGAAAGATCCTGCATTTGATGTGGTATTAACGCATCTCTTCAAGGTTAAGCCAAAAGTAAAAATGGTAAAAATGCAACTTCGCCTGATCCGTAACATCAAACAGTTGCAGGGAACCTTCATCTACGATTTGCTGCGCTGGATCATCAACAACACATCGGATGGCCTCAGCTGTTCAGGATTGGAAAAATTGGACAAAAAAAAGCCATACTTATTCATTTCCAACCACCGGGATATCATTCTTGATGCCGCCTTACTTAATTTTCTGATATTTGAAAAGGGAATGAACACCACACAAATTGCCATAGGAAATAATCTGTTATTGTATCCGTGGATTGAACATGCAGTAAAACTAAACCGGGCTTTTATCATTAAACGAAACCTGCCGCCCCGTGAGTTACTGGAAGCTTCCATCAAAGTGTCTCATTATATCCGTAAATCTATAACCCAGGAAAATCTGTCGGTTTGGATTGCACAACGGGAAGGTCGGACAAAAAACGGGTTCGACAAAACACAGGTAAGCATGCTGAAAATGCTGAATATGAGCAACACCCAAAACTTGTCTGAAGGATTCAATGAACTCCATATTGTTCCGGTTGCCATTTCCTATGAAATTGAACCCTGTGGCCTGGCAAAAATGAAAGAACTGATCAAAAAAGAACATTACGGGCAAACAAAGACCAGCAAAGACGATCTGAAAAGCATGTCGATGGGAATCTTTAACCCAAAAGGAAAAATACACTTTTCATTTGGAAATCCTGTTGAAATAAACTTCGGTGCCGGGAAAACGAAGGAACAGCAAAATACCCAATTAAAAGAGTTGGCCGAACTCATTGACAAACAGATCTACTCAAACTTCAAACTTTGGCCGAACAACTACATAGCATACGATATGTTGAACCCCGAACCCCGCTTTCAGCATAAATATTCAACACATGAAAAGAAAAACTTTACCCTGATGATTGAACAGGCAATGATTCACATCGATTTCCCCATTACCGATATCAGGGAACGGTTTCTGAAAATGTATGCAAACCCGGTTATCAACCGGTTAAAAGTAACAGAACAGTAATGGCTGAAGTGAATATCATCTGGGATTGGAATGGCACATTACTTGACGATTTGAAATTATGTCTGGAATCCATTAATTCTTTATTAAACAGGAGAAATTTACCCCTGCTTAACCAGCATGCTTATCAGCAAGTTTTTTCTTTTCCGGTAAAAGATTATTATGCTGCTATTGGATTTGACTTTTCCCGGGAAGATTTCTCCACTCCTGCCCAAGAGTTCATCGACTTGTATAACAGCGGAGTAAAGGAATGTGGATTACAGTCTGCCGCTATAGACATCCTTTCTTTTTTCAAAAAAGAAGGTGCCCGTCAATTCATTCTTTCGGCCATGCAACAAGATATGCTGATATCCACCCTGAAGCACAACAACATTCTTCATTTTTTCGAGGGTATTGCCGGGTTAAACGATCATTACGCCACATCAAAAATTGATCGGGGAATAGAGCTGATCAACGCATACCGTATCAACCGAAACAACACATGGATGTTGGGCGATACAATCCACGACTTTGAGGTATCCGAAGCGTTAAATATTCGATGCATCCTGATTGCCAACGGACATCAATCGCATCATCGGTTAACAAAAACCGGAGCAATAGTAGTAGATGATCTGAACTCTTTGCTTAAAAAATATCCCTTTTCTTGATGTCACGAATAAAAAGCTGCAAATTGGTTTTCCCCCGGTATTCATTTTCCGTGATGGAATAACACACATCAAAAGGGAGGCCGGCGGTAATCAGATCAAACTTATCGGATTGGTTAAAAGCTATACCCGGAAAAATTCCGGAATGGATATCAGGTTCCACCAGATCAAGTTTCAGATGTTCCTTGTTTTTCCCGACCAGTCGACTGGTACCGGCATCAAAAACATCTTCGGTAACAAATACAGGGGTATTATTATGCGGACCGAAAGGGGCAAACTGTTTTAGAATACGATAAAACCTGGGATTGATCTCATTCAGGGTTATTTTCGCATCTACTTCTAACGTCTGAGCCTGGGATAAGTCGGTGAGCTGACTGGTAACAATTTCTTCAAACCGCCGGCGAAACTCCGGAATATTTTCAATCTTCAATGTAAGGCCTGCTGCATACATATGCCCTCCATATGACTCGAGCAAATCGCTGCATTTTGAAATAGCTTCATACAAGTCAAAATCCTTTACCGATCTTGCTGATCCTGTTGCCAGTCCGTTTGATTCAGTAAGGATGATCGTTGGCCGGTAAAATTGTTCTGTGACCCTTGAGGCAACAATACCTACCACACCTTTATGCCAATCGCGGTTATACAGTATGGTGCTGTTCAATTTTTTCATCTCCTCACTGTTCTCAATCATGTCCAGGGCTTCCTGAGTAATATCACGATCGAGTGTTTTACGGATCTCATTAAATGAGTCGATCTCTTCACCAAGAATATCCGATTTATCTTCATCAATGGAAACCAGTATTTGCACCGACTTCTTCCCGTGTTCAATTCTTCCGGAGGCATTCAGCCTTGGTCCTATCTTAAAAACAATATCGCTGATTGTGATGTCATTTCCGGTAATTCCGGCAACATTGATGATGGTTTGCAATCCAATACCCGGATTCGAATTCAGCTTTTTTAATCCGTAATAGGCTAACACCCGGTTTTCACCTGTAATAGGTACAATATCAGAGGCTATGCTCACCACCACCAAATCCAGGAGATCGTATATTTCTTCTTTTTCTATATCATTTTTCTGGCAATAAGCCTGAAGCAATTTGAATCCCACCCCACATCCTGAGAGTTCTTTGTACGGGTAAGGGCAATCAGGTTGTTTGGGATCGAGGACAGCCACGGCGGGTGGCACCTCGTCATCCGGATTGTGGTGGTCACAAATAATAAAATCAAGCCCTCTTTGTTTAGCCTCCTTTATCTTTTCCACTGCTTTTATCCCACAATCGAGAGAAATGATCAGTGAAAAACCATGAGTTACAGCATAATCAATACTCTTGGGAGAAATTCCGTAGCCTTCGGTGTAGCGATCAGGGATATAGTATTCAATATGCTCAAAACGTGGCTTTAAAAAGATATACATCAAAGCCACAGAAGTTGTTCCGTCCACATCATAGTCGCCATAGATCAACACCTTTTCCTGATCATGCACCGCTTTTTCGATCCGAGCCACCGCCTTGTCCATATCTTTCATCAGAAATGGATCGTGGAGATCGCTCAAACGGGGTCGAAAAAATGCCTTAGCCTCATTAAAAGTCTTTATATCCCTCTGCACCAACAACCTGGCAATGGTCATATTTACATTTAATGCAGCCGACAAATGTTTGATTTCATTCGGATCTCCTTGTTTTTTTAAATTCCACAACTTCTCCATTCCACTATGATTTGATTTTCTTCCCCAATCGGCAAAGATAACATTTGCTTCTGATATAAAGAGGCTATTTGGTTTTCACACCCAAACCCGCATCTTTTATTATCTTTGCAAAAAAAATTTCAAGGCAACATTATGGACAATTTTGAACTCAGCGAACAGGAAATAATCCGGAGAGAATCATTAAAAAAGCTACGTGAATTAAACATTGACCCGTATCCGGCAGCTGAATACAAAATAAATACCACATCCCGTGAAATCAAGGAAAAATTTAACCCGGAAGAAAATAACTTCCAGGATGTATATCTTGCCGGGCGAATGATGAACCGTCGCATTATGGGGAAGGCTTCTTTTGCTGAATTGCAGGACCATGAAGGACGCATTCAAATTTATGTCAACCGTGATGAAATTTGCCCCGGAGACGATAAAACCATGTATAATGAAGTCTTCAAAAAATTACTCGATCGGGGTGATATTATCGGTGTGGAAGGTTTTGTATTCATCACCCAGATGGGAGAGATCACCGTCCATGTAAAAAATTTCACCGTACTGAATAAATCTCTCAGACCATTACCTTCTGTTAAGGAGAAAGACGGGAAAACATACGATGCATTTACCGATCCGGAACAAAGGTACCGCCAGCGGTATGTCGACCTGATCGTCAATCCTCAGGTAAAAGATGTATTTGTGAAACGTACACAAATCATCAACACCATGAGACAAATGTTCAATGAATATGGTTATATTGAGGTGGAAACGCCCATTTTGCAGCCTATACCCGGAGGTGCAGCTGCACGTCCTTTTATGACCCACCACAATACCCTCAACATCCCCCTTTATTTGCGTGTTGCCAACGAACTATACCTCAAACGACTGATCGTTGGAGGTTTTGAAGGAGTGTATGAATTTGCTAAAGATTTCCGCAATGAAGGGATGGACCGCACCCACAACCCTGAATTTACAGTTATGGAAATTTACGTGGCTTACAAAGATTATAAATGGATGATGTGTTTTACCGAAGAAATCTGCGAGAGGGTGGCTCTCGCATTGCACGGAACAACCAAAGTAAAACTGGGTGAGCATGTGATCGATTATAAAACACCCTTTCCGCGGGTAACCATGGCTGAAGCGATCCAGAAACATACCGGATACAACATCCTGGGAAAAGATGAAGAACAACTGCGGGAGATCTGTAAAAAACTGGGAATAGAAATCGATCCCAGCATGGGTAAAGGAAAAATAATCGATGAAATTTTCGGTGAAAAGTGCGAACATCATTACATTCAGCCAACATTCATTACCGATTACCCGGTGGAAATGTCTCCACTGACCAAACGACACCGCGACAATCCGGAACTAACCGAACGGTTTGAGCTGATGGTCAACGGCAAAGAACTGGCCAATGCCTATTCCGAGTTAAACGACCCCATCGACCAGCGGGAACGGTTTGATGAGCAGCTAAAGCTTTCCGAAAAAGGCGACGATGAAGCCATGTTTATAGATCAGGATTTCCTGCGGGCACTCGAATATGGAATGCCGCCAACCTCGGGAATGGGAATGGGTATCGACCGCCTTACCATGTTCATGACCAACAGTCCTTCAATCCAGGATGTCCTGTTCTTCCCCCAAATGAAGCCCGAAAAGAAAAAAGTGGAACTCACTGAAGACGAAAAAATTGTACTGGAGTTGCTGAAAACCTTATCACCGGTAAACCTGGAACAACTGAAAGGAAAAACCGGGCTCAGTAACAAAAAATGGGATAAGGCCATCAAAGGACTTACCAAACAAAAATTAGCCACTGTGGGAAAAACCGCAGAAGGACTGTTTGTGGAAATGGTGTAGGGAGACGGGAATGATATTAATGCTTATAAAAATGGTATTAAAAAAAATGAAATACATTCTTGTAACCTTTTCCTGGCTGCCGGTATCTAAGAAACTGTTTTGATTTTGTTTTTTAGAAATATTTTAAAATTTTTCATTAGGTTATATTCTTTGCAAAACAAATTTTGCACTTTTCGGTTATATTTGAACGATGCAAAAAACAGGAATTACACTACTATTTATTTTGTGTATTGTGCCCGGGTTGTTGGCACAGTATAAGAATACGGATTCACTTATCCTGATTCAAGGCCATGAAGAGCCGTTATCGCTTTTGGAATTCGATGCTTTGCTGTTTGTCTCGCCTGAGGCAGATCCTTATGGTGATCAGAATTTCCTGTACGGTCAATATATTCCCACAGGGATTATTCTCAGTCGCTTTTCCCTGCCATCTTCCGGAAGGGTAATCAGTCGTTTTGGACCTCGTGGCAGCAGGATGCATTCGGGGATTGACTTAAAAATGGCTACCGGTGACACCATCTATGCTGCATACAACGGAACAGTTACCCGGGCAAAATACTACTACGGTTATGGCAATATGGTTGTGTTAGACCACTGCAACAACCTGGAAACAAGCTATTCTCACCTTTCCGGGCATCTGGTAAAACCTGGCCAGAAGGTTTTTAAAAATCAACCTGTTGGTCTGGCCGGAGCCACGGGAAGGGCAACCACCAGCCACCTGCATTTTGAAATCAGGGAGGGCGGACGTGCATTTGATCCGGAACTGGTATTTGATTTTGAAAATGCCTTGGTACGCGACGAAGTAACTGAAACCTACAGTCTGACCGAACTCAATACCAGGATGAATCCGGTGAGATATGCACAAAATGAATCCGTGCCCAAAAACTATACTGTACGTTCCGGCGACTCACTGTGGAAAATTTCAAGAAGATTCAGCACAACAATTCATGCCCTATGTATGCTAAACAATCTGGATCCAAATTCAGTGCTACAAATGGGTATGTTGTTGAAAATATATGAATAAGAGAAAAAGTTAATCCCTTATAAATTATAAAACCGCAGCTTTTTGGGTCAAGCCGCGGTTTTACTCAGAAAAATATCAATTCTTAAACTCCTTTTGCATTACGGTCCAGTTGTTCCTCTTCGGTAAAGTCATTTTCCGGTGAATACCCCGGGATAGGGACAATACGTTCATGAATAGCATCCACGATCCATTCCGGTTGCGGGAAGAAATAGTCTTCCAGTTCATGTGCCGGAGTGATCCAGTTGCGTGACCCCACCACCACGGGAGGTGCATCGAGGTAATCAAACGCCAGTTCGGTAATATTTGAAGCCAGATCGCGCATGAATGAACCGCGGGCTGATGCATCACCAGAAATCACAATTCGTCCGGTTTTTTTAACCGATTCAACTACCAGGTCATAATTAAACGGCACCAGGGAACGGGCATCAATTACTTCTGCCGAAAAGTTATATTTATCCTGAAGTATCCTGGCGGCATCCAGCGCACGATAAAGGGTTGCACCAATAGTAAGAATGGTTACATCACTACCTTCCCTTTTGATGTCCGGCTCACCCAGAGGTATTTCATAATATCCTTCCGGCACGCCTCCCTGGTGGAACATTTCACCTATATCATAAATACGCTGGCTCTCGAAGAATACAACAGGGTCGGTTCCCTGGAGAGCCGCGTTCATCAATCCCTTGGCATCATAGGGTGTAGCAGGAAACACAACTTTAAGTCCGGGAATATGAGCTGCCAGAGCAGTCCAGTCTTGTGAGTGTTGTGCCCCATACTTTGAGCCCACAGAAACACGGATAACTACCGGCATTTTGAGTACATTTCCGCTCATGGCCTGCCATTTGGGGAGCTGATTGAAAACCTCATCACCTGAGCGACCCAGGAAATCGCAGTACATAATTTCCGGGATTACCCTGCCTCCACACATAGCATAACCGATAGCTGTTCCAACAATAGCTCCTTCTGCGATAGGCGAATTGAACAGTCGGTTGTAAGGTAAAGCTTCTGTAAGTCCACGATATACAGCAAACGCTCCACCCCAGTCGCGATTTTCTTCCCCATAGGCAATCAGTGTCGGGTCCTTATAAAACCGGTCAATAATTGCCTCGAAGATACCATCACGCAAAGCATATGTTTTAATTTTAGAATACGGTTTGCCGTTTTCATCAAACATAAACCGTTCTTTCCCTGCCAGTTGTTTTACCCGGGGATTCTCCTCCATAGGATGGTTCACTTCCGGTTCACGATCATCCATGCGGTCGACCGATTGGTTGCTGAACATCATATCCCCGATCAGGTTGGGGTATTTTCTCATATCCATATGAGGCGAGACCTCATCATCGATAGCCAGTTTTAAAGTGGTTGTGATCAGGTCGGCCGTGTTAGACCGGATAGCTTCCAATTCTTCTTTCTGGGCAATGCCGGCTTTCACCAGCTCGTTCCCAAACCAGACAATCGAGTCCTGGTTTTCCCATGCTTCTACTTCCTCTTTCAATCGGTATGATGAAGCATCGGAAGGGGAATGACCGCTATACCGGTACGTCAGCACATCGAGAAGGACAGGTCCACGTTTTTCCTGTAAAATTTTCTTTTTTCTCCGGTAAGCATCAATTACAGCCAAGGGGTTATACCCATCCACCCGCTCGGCATGCATCTGGTCTTTATTCAACCCTGCACCGATTCTTGCAGCTACTTCGTAACCCATGGTTTCGCCACAGGTCTGGCCACCCATTCCATACTGGTTGTTCATGATGTTGATAATGAGAGGCAGTCCGCCCTTCATATCCCCTTCCCAAAGCTCAGTAAACTGATCCATGGTAGCAAATGCCAATCCTTCCCAGACAGGCCCGCAAGCCATGGAGGCATCTCCAATGTTAGCCACCACAATTCCCTCTTTGCGGTTTACTTTTTTATACAATGCAGCACCCACTGAAATGTCCCCAGAGCCCCCAACGATGGCATTGTTTGGATAAACGCCAAATGGGGTAAAAAAAGCATGCATCGATCCGCCTAATCCTCTGTTAAAGCCGGTTTCACGAGCAAAAATCTCTGCCAGCGTGCCATAGAGTAAAAATTTCACAGCAAGCTCCTGGGTGGTTCCTGTATGTCCAGCCACAACCGGAGCCAGGGTAATGCCGTTAAAATGTTTCTTCATGATCGATTCAAGCATTTCATCATTGAGCTTGGATATGGCCGATAAACCTTTTGCCAGAATCTCACCATGACTGCGATGTGAACCAAAGATAAAATCCTCAACTCCCAGGGTGAAGGCCATTCCCACGGCAGCGGCTTCCTGACCAATAGACAGGTGAGCTGGACCTGGATGATTATAGGGTATCTCATTGTATTCCCCACGGGTTTTGATTAAATTCAACATGGTCTCAAACTCCCGAATGACAACCATATCATTGTAAATTCGCAGGAACTCTTCCCTGGAAAAGTTTTTCTTCTCCTCTTCAATTGTTTTGTTGTATTGATTGATCGGAATGGGATTAAATTCCAGCTGACTGGGTTTCCTGACATCGTCAGGATTTATAAATTGTACCTTAGGCATCGTATTGATTTTTAAGTTATAAATTTTCAATTTGATCTCTCACTTCTGCCAAAAACCGGGTTGCTTCGCCTCCATCAAGTGCCTGATGGTTATAGGTAAGCGACAGACCTATCATGGGAACAAAGCCATAAACGCCTTCTTCAATTTCCTTCGGCCGTGGAATAATCGTACAAACTCCTAAAATGGCCGTTTGAGGCAGATTAATTACCGGCGTGAATATCTCCACGCCATAATTGCCCAGATTGGAAATAGTGAAAGATGCAGCTTCAGGGCTCAATAAATCGGGATTCACATTCCCTGTTCGAGCCTGAGCTGCCAGCAACTGCAGCTGATAAGACAACCCGGTTATGGATAAATCGTCAGCATTCTGAAGGGCAGGTACCATCAAACCACGCTCTGTATCAACGGCAAGACCAAGATGAACCTTTTTATACCACTTCATCTTATCACCCAAATAATGTGTATTTACCTGGGGGAATTTCTCCAGCGCCCGTATGACAGCATAACATACAAGATCGTTAATGGTTACATTCTGGGAGATGTTCCCTGCTGAAAATTCATCTTTGTATTTCTTACGCATTTTCAGTAACTGCCTGGCATCGGCACTCAAATGATGCGTCAGCTGGGCAGAGTTTTGTAGTGACTGATGCATGGCAGTTGCAATGAGCTTGCGGATGTTTGAAATCGATTTCACTTCAAAGTCGACACCACTGGCAAGCACCTGAGGCTTAGGAGCAGGAGATTGTACCGCAGGTTTTTGTACCGGCTCCGGCTGAACCTGTACTGCTGCATTTTTCACATCGCGTGCAATGATCCGCCCGCGCGGCCCGGAACCTTTCAGCTGTTGGATATTCACCCCCAGCTGCTCTGCCATACTTTTTGCCAGAGGAGAAATGCGAACCCGTTTCCCGGGAACATCATCTTCCACTTCAAATTCAATTACCTTGGGAGATTCCTCTTTCTCAACACTTTCTCTCTCCACTGTACCCCCTCCACCAGCAATGTCTTTATTTGTTGAATCACTATGCGGATCAAATGCATCAACTGCCTCCCCCTTCTCACCTATCACAGCTACATTTGTCAGCACCGGTACTTCATCCCCTTCCTCAAAAAATATCGCCAGCAGAATACCACCCGACTTTGCCTCCTCTTCAAAAGAAGCCTTGTCTGTTTCATACGAAAAAAGGATGTCACCTTCGCTTACTTCTTCACCAACCGATTTATACCATTGTCCTATAATACAGGACTCGACAGACTGGCCCTGCCGGGGCATTAATACAGGAATTGCCATTTTTTCAATTTTACCTATTTTGTTTGACTTGTAATTACAAATTCTATATCTACTGTTCCAACAATTCAACAAAAAACAACGTTGATGTTGAATCAAATTATTTGACCGTGTAAAATTAAGAATAATAACTTGTAAATACAAGTTGACAAGTATTTTTAATTTTTTTTTAACTTTGTGACCGAATGAATGCAATACCACAATATCGAAAATTATATGAAATTCTTCGTAAGCATATTCTTACCGGGATTTATGAGGAGGGGAGCCTGTTGCCTTCAGAAAATGAGCTGTGCACCATCCATGGCATTACCCGTCCTACCGTGCGGCAGGCACTTGATTCACTGGTAAAAGACGGCTTAATTCTTAAAAAGCAAGGCAAGGGAAGTATTGTTCGTAAGCCTCCGCAGAATATCGGAATTTTGTCTATTGCCGGTACTGCTTCGGCTATTGGAGTACGTTATTTAAGGACCGACATGCTAAAAAAGCCGGAACTCAGAGGCTGGCCGGAATCCTTCGCTTTTGAATTAACAGAGTTGGAAAAAGAATCGGGGTGCATTTATTTGGAGCGACTGAGGTATGTCGACAATTTGCCCGTTTTTTACGACATCAATCATCTGCCGAATATCAATTTGCCCCGTTTTACCAGCCGTTCGCTAGAAAATAAATCTCTCTTCGAAGAATTGAGGAAAAATTACCAGATCCAAATATTAGGTGGAGAGCAACAGTTAAAAGCCATCAATCCCGATTCACATGTAAAGAAAATATTAAAACTGAAAAGCGAAAAACCAGTGCTTTATATTGAAAGAAAACTGATTACGAACAAAGAAGGATTCAACATCTATTCCACCATCTATTTCAACTCGGAAAAGCATACCATTTCAGGCATTTTTTAGTCCTTTCCATCACTATCATTCATTCTCCTGGATAGCTGTTGAAAAAGACAAATCATAAATACCCAGTTGTTCATTAACAGGAACAGTTGGGGAAACCTCAATAAATTTCTGTTAAAAAATTTTTGTCCCTTTTACATAAATCCTACTTTTGCCGAAATTTTGCTCTTCTGTTATTCAGAAAGCAACACATAAAGGATGGCAATAGGAGAAAGGTCATTCCCAAAAGAAATTAAACTGTTGAGTATTGGAAGACAGAAATGAATTTACAATAATAACCGAACCGGTTAACATCAGGGGCGTGCGGGCTACACTTACAGAAGAAAAATATGGCCCTCATCCACGAAATACTTTTGATATATGGCTGGCTGAATCGGAGGCTCCAACTCCCCTGGTCATTTATATCCATGGAGGCGGATTTGTTGGAGGCGACAAATCGAAATATTTCCAATCGCCTGATCTGGTGCGTTTTCTGGACGCCGGCGTGTCGGTTGCGACGATCAATTACCGATTTATGACAGAAGCACCCTTCGGTATCAAAGCCTGTTTAAATGATTCGAAACGGTGTGTTCAATATCTCCGGTATCAGGCAAAAAAATACAACATCGACAAGAACCGGATTGCCTGCTCGGGAGGATCTGCCGGAGCTGGGACATCGTTATGGCTGGCATTCACTGATGAGATGGCCGATCCTGAAAATTCCGACCCGGTATTACGTGAATCCACACGCCTAACCTGTGCCGGCGCATTTGCAACACAATCAACCTATGATATTTTTCAATGGGAAAAACATATAGGTATCCCCATGGCTGACACACAAGTACAACTTCAGGCAATTGCAATGGCTTTCGGCTTTACTCAAGTGAAGGAAATCGATCTGCTTGCACAACACGAAATCAGGAAAGATCTTGACTTCCTGAATAAAATGGATAAAAATGATCCCCCCGTTTTTGTGTTTAATAAACACAAAAACGGAATTCCAACCAATGAAGATGAAATGAACCATCATCCGTTACACGCAAAAGCAATCCGGGATAAGGCTGTTGAAGTGGGACTTGAAGCTGTGGTCTATGCTCCTGAAATAGGAATTGAAGACCCCTCAGGAAAAGACCTGGTCGCATTCTTCCTGGAAAAATTCAACCTGTAACAAACGTAAAAATCTATTACAGAAAAGTTTTCAACGCTTTTTACAATCTTCAAAGTTTAAGACCCGAAGCGCAACAATCATTATTTCCGGAAGACTATCCATCCGCTTCAATGAATAAATATTCAATAGATCTGAAAGTTATTTCAAATTTCTTTACAATAAGATAAGGAATGGCCAAACAATCCCAAAAAAAATAAATCACTCTAAATCAACCAGTTCTAAAAAATATCATCATCATATCCGGCTGCCGGCAATAATTCCGGCAACAATTCTGCAATTTTTTGGACAAAAAATATACATCTTTGTATCTGAAACTACAGATAAAAAGCAGATTACATATGAAAGTTTTAAAATTTGGAGGTACCTCAGTAGGATCACCAGAAAATATGAGGTCAGTAATGCAAGTCATTACCGACCAAAAACAAAAAATTGTTGTACTTTCTGCCATGTCAGGAACAACAAATGCACTGGTTGAAATTTCAGATGATTTAAAAAAGAACAATCAGGAAGCTGCAAAAAAATCGATCCAAAAACTTGAATCAGGTTATGTTGAGGTAATAAAAAATCTTTTTACTACTGAAGAGTTCAAAAAGAAAGGAATGGAGGCGGTTCATTCTTCATTTCATACCATCAAATCGTTTGTTTCTGAAAAGTTTGATCAGACAGGAGAAAACACGATTCTGGCTCAGGGGGAATTAATATCTACCCGACTTTTTACCTGGTTAATGATTGAAAACGGGTACGACACCAAATTACTTCCGGCGCTGGATTTTATGCGTATTAATGCAGAAAAAGCCGCCGATTCCCCTTACATAAAAAAACATATCGGGCAGGTATTATTGGAAGCCGGAAATGCCACATATTATATTACACAGGGATATATTTGCAGGAATGCAAACGGTGAGATTGACAATTTGCAGCGCGGAGGGAGCGATTATACCGCATCCCTTATTGGCGCAGCAATTGACGCAGAGGAAATTCAAATATGGACCGATATCGATGGGTTTCATAACAATGATCCTCGTTACGTAGAAAATACAAAAAAAATTGAACAACTATCATTTAATGAAGCTGCTGAGCTGGCCTATTTTGGTGCGAAAATATTACATCCCCAAACGGTTTTCCCTGCCCGGGTTAAGAATATTCCGGTAAGATTAAAAAACACATTAAATCCGACAGACGCGGGCACACTTATCACAGCAGAATCATCGGGAACAGGCATTAAGGCCGTTGCAGCCAAAGATGGGATAACAGCCATTAAAATACGATCCGACAGAATGTTGATGGCCTATGGTTTTCTGAAAAATGTTTTTAACATTTTTGAAGATTTTAAAACACCAATTGATATGATCTCTACTTCGGAGGTCGCCGTTTCTCTTACAATTGATAATACCGAAAACCTGAACAAAATTGTACATGCACTGGACAAATACGGAACAGTAGAAGTTGATAAAAACATGTCAATCATTTGTATTGTTGGAGATATTATTGCGGAGGAGCGGGGTTTTGCATCAAAAGTATTTCATGCACTTGATGGCATACCGATCAGAATGATCTCATATGGGGGCAGCCGGTACAATATTTCCATTCTGGTACCTAATACCCATAAAAAAACAACATTGCAACGTATAAGCGACAATCTTTTAAACAACGGAGACTCATAGGGAGAACAGAATAAAAGAAGAAAGGGCAGCTCAAAAGCTGCCCTCAAATGTTAACCCCCAAACACACAAGCAATACAGAATGTATTGCACTGCAAATGTAAAAACCTTTTTTGCAATAACAATGATTAATTCGTTTTTATTTTTTTTACCTCCATTTTTTTCTCTTTTCTCCCCTCTTCGATAAGGAAAAGGACATTTTAAGCGGATAAAAAGATTCTTACCAAAAAAACTTTCTATTTTTACTGCCTGATAAAAATGAAACTACTCATTCGATTTATGGCAAAAACAAGCATGATAAAAATTATGGAAGTTTCATCTTATTCATAGGAAAGAGGTAATTTTAATCAGATTAAATGAATATAAAAACCGATAAAGTTGGAATAATTGGTAGCGGAAGTTGGGCCACAGCCATTGCAAAAATGCTGCTTGAAAATGTGGAGAATATCAACTGGTTTTTCAGGAAAAAAGAAACCATACAAAATTTTAAAGAGATAAAATCCAATCCACGCTACTTGCAAAGCGTGGAATTTGATGTTGACCGGATTCATTTTTACTCTGACATCAATAAAATCATTAAGAATTCCAACATTCTTGTGCTGGCAGTTCCATCAGCCTTTTTACCGATCATTTTGGAGAAAGTAAAGACAGATATCAGCAACAAGTATATTTTATCCGGAATTAAAGGAATTGTGACGCAAGAGAACCTGTTAGTGGTTGAATACCTGAATAAGTATTTCCATGTTCCTTACGAGAATGTTGGAGTAATTGCAGGGCCATGTCACGCGGAAGAAATAGCACTGGGAAAGCTTTCTTACCTGACCATTGCCAGTATGAATGAAGACGAAGCCAAAAATTTTACTCAGCTTTTAGGCTGTAAATATATTTTTACTTCAACTTCTGACGATATTTGGGGCACTGAATACACATCGGTCATTAAAAATATTATTGCCATTGGGGCAGGAATTGCACATGGACTCCGCTATGGCGATAATTTTCAGGCGACTCTTGTATCCAATGCTATTCAGGAAATTAAGCGTTTTGTTGACACAGTTCATCCGATTAATCGTGACATTAAAGACTCGGCCTATTTAGGTGATCTGATGGTTACTGTTTATTCTCAGTTCAGCAGGAATCGCATGTTTGGCACAATGATTGGCAAGGGATATTCAGTTCATAATGCATTTCTCGATATGAACATGGTTGCCGAAGGTTATTATGCTTCCAGGTCGATCCATAAGATCAATGAAAAATACCAGGTGTCTATGCCCATTTCAGAAGCCGTATATAAAATATTATATGAAAAAGCCATTCCTAAAAAAGAAATGGCTAACCTCGCATTAATAATAAGTTAACGGGATTCCTCAAAAAAACCCCTTGTATAGGCATTTTGAGGAATCCCATCAGGCATTCTACAACCAATAAGATTTAGAGGCAATTCACTGCATTCAGGTCTTCAAATGCTTTCTGAAGCCGTGCAATCATTGATTCTTCCCCTTTTCTCAGCCACACGCGTGGATCGTAAAATTTCTTATTGGGCTTATCTTCACCTTCCGGATTACCAATTTGTCCCTGCAGGTAATCGTGTTTTTCAGCTTCAAATTTTCTGACGCCATCCCAATAGGCCCATTGCGTATCTGTATCAATATTCATTTTGATGACACCATAGCCAATCGCTTCACGAATATCCTCAAGTGATGAACCAGAGCCGCCATGAAATACAAAATCAACAGGAAGGTCTTCATCCATCTTGAATTTATTTTTGATGTATTCCTGTGAATTTTTCAAAATTTTGGGTTGAAGCTTCACATTACCTGGTTTGTATACACCGTGTACATTACCAAATGAAGCAGCGATTGTGAAATTTGGGCTTATTTTACTCAATTCTTCATATGCAAAAGATACTTCCTGGGGTTGAGTATAGAGTTTTGAGCTGTCAACATCGGAGTTATCTACACCATCTTCTTCGCCACCGGTAATACCCAGTTCAATTTCTAAAGTCATATCGATTTTACTCATTCTCTCCAGGTACTTTTTACAGATATCGATATTTTCCTTCAGTGGTTCTTCTGAGAGGTCGAGCATATGGGAGCTAAAAAGAGGTTTACCTGTTTCAGCGAAGAATTTCTCTCCGGCATCCAGGAGCCCATCAATCCAGGGCAGTAATTTTTTTGCCGCATGATCGGTATGAAGAACAACTCTCACACCATAAGCTTCAGCCAGGGTGTGGATATGCTTGGCTCCGGCAACTGCTCCCAGAACTGCAGCCTGATGGCCTTCCATCTTAAGTCCTTTTCCGGCATTGAACACAGCTCCTCCATTTGAAAACTGAATCATAACAGGAGCATTTGCAGCTTTCGCCGCTTCAATTACCGCATTCACAGAAGATGAACCAATTACATTAACTGCAGGAAGCGCAAACTTGTTTTCTTTTGCTACTTTAAAAATGTACTGCAAGTCGGAACCTGTTACAACTCCCGGCTTTACTACATCAGCTATTCTTTTCATAATTTATACTTTTATTGATTTGATTTAATCTATGTTACACGTTCTGTACAAATTTACAATTTTGGTACCCGCATAGCAAAAACAGGGTGTTAAGGAAGATTAAATTCTTCATTTTTTAATATTAACCACCTGAAATGCATCCTGGTTCTCCCGTCAACGAAGGGAACCATTCCTTTACACGACTTCCTTTTCAGGAATATTTTCCAGTGTGGCAGTAAGAAATTCCCAAAATCTTTTTACTGTTTCCACATTTACTTTTTCATCGGGTGAATGCGGAAATCTGATGGTTGGTCCAAAGGAGATCATATCCCAATGGGGGTAATTTCCTCCAAGTATGCCACATTCAAGTCCGGCATGGATTGCTTTTACTTCAGGGATCCGGCCAAACTTATTTTCATACACCTTCAACATTGTTTTCAGTATCGGTGAATCCATATTGGGTTTCCATCCTGCATAATTTCCTGACAACACGACCTGTGCTCCGGCCAGTTCAAAAACTGCCTTGATCCTTGACCCCAGTTCTTCCTTGGCTGAATCCACAGAACTACGCATCAGGCATGAAACTTGAACTGTTTTTGAGGAATCATCTGATTTAACTATGGCCAGGTTTGAAGATGTTTCCACCAAACCTTTCATACTGTCACTCATCCTGATCACTCCGTTGGGACAAGCAATGACAGCCATTGTGAGGTTTTGTTGTGTGGTCTTATCCATGAATACTTCCTGGGTATCCGTTCTGATAACATCCACCTTCAAACCGGATTCTGTGAAAGCCAGTTCACTTTGTATAACTCCTGTCATTTCACGGATCAGCTGCACCAGCTTTTCGGCATTTGATTCATTTACCGCAATTTTACCAAATGCCTCCCGTGGAATAGCATTTCTCAGACTACCTCCGTCAATATGAATGAGTCGGGCATCCAGTTTCTTCATTACGGCATGAAAAATCCTGAAAAAAACTTTAATAGCATTTCCCCGTTGCAATGGGATATCAATACCCGAGTGCCCTCCTTTCAGTCCGGTCACATTCAGGTTGAAAACGGCATATCCCTTAGGTATTTTTTCTTCGGAAAAATTAAATTGTACATTCACATCTTCCCCTCCGGCACAACCAACATAAAGCTCCCCTTCGTCTTCCGAGTCGGTGTTGATCAACACCTCTCCCTTCAACAAACCGGGTTTTAATCCTTTTGCACCATCCATACCTGTTTCTTCAGTAGCAGTGAGTAACACTTCCAAAGGGCCGTGATTCAGATTCTCGGATGCCAGAACAGCAAGAGCTGATGCAACACCAATTCCATTGTCAGCTCCCAGTGTTGTACCATTAGCAGTTACCCAACCGCCATCGACAAAAGCTTCGATTGGGTCGACCGAGAAATCATGAATTTTATCACTGTTTTTCTGTGGCACCATATCGAGATGTCCTTGTAAGATCACTCCTTTCCGGTTTTCCATACCCGGAGTAGCCGGCTTCCGTATAATCACGTTGCCGACTTCATCTTTCACTGTCTCCAGTCCCAATGATTTCCCAAAATTCACAGCCCACTCCCGGATCTGTTCTTCATGATTCGAAGGTCTGGGTATCCGTAATATCTGATCGAAAATTTCCCAAACCTGTGTGGGATGAATATCTTTAATATGAGTCATAATAGCTATTGTTTTATATTTGGTAATTCAAGACCATATCCTTTCTTTTTGTCTTCCGCTTTCAACAAGAGCGAAACGATAAGAGCCAGTATTGTCAGCGCCACGAAAATGGTCCAAGTAGTGGTGTAATTATAAGTTATATCCTGACCCGCAGCTTTGGCTGCAGCAACACCAGGGTTAGTTGCATCAAGCACCAAACCTACGGCGAGAGGAATACCCCACAATCCAAAATTCTGGATCCAGAAGATCAGGGCATACGCGCTTCCCAATTGTTTATCAGGGATAATTTTGGGAACAGAAGGCCACATGGCTGAGGGAACCAAAGAAAATGCGACACCCAAAATCAGTACATTGAAGAAGGCAACCACAACACTGGTAATAAACGGAAGAAAGAATACAACATGCACAATGATGAGCAGTACCGCTCCTAAAATCATAATAGAAGCGCCCTTCCCCTTCTTGTCATAAATACTACCAAAAAATGGAGTAAGAATCATGGTTCCAAAAGGAACAAGACTAGGTAATAACCCGGCCCAGTTCTCACTTACACCAAATTTATTAACCATCAAATCAGGTCCGTATTTATAAAAGGGAAATACTGCTGAGTAAAAAAGTACACAAAGCAGGGCAATGTACCAGAATCCACGGTTGGAAATAATTAGAAGCATATCCCGTAAACGAAATTTCTCTTCCGGTGATGTCAGGTTAAGCTTAATTTGCAGATCGAGTTGTTTGTCTTTTACATTATAGTATACAAATCCAATCAGTCCGATGATAAGGAATACAACAGCGATCAGGATGTATGTTGGCACACTCAGTGTGTTGGCAGTTTTTGCACCAAATGCCAGGGGAGCAAACGATCCCAGCCGGGCAATAGCTACCTGCATACCCATAGCCAGTGCCAGCTCTTTTCCTTTGAACCATTTAACAACTGACTTTGAGACAGTTATCCCTGCATATTCTACTCCCACTCCAAACATGGCATACCCAAAGGCGGCATAAAAAACCTGGGAATTCAAACCAAAAATGACCTCATCAACAGGTAGTAGTCCCTGAAATGCAGCCCATTTTATGATTCCTCCAATAATCATGATAAAAACAGAAGTAATGGTACTGAACCTTATTCCAAATCGATCGAGTAAAACACCCACAATGATCAGCATCACAAAGAACACATTAAACCATCCGTATGCACTGGTCACCATTCCAAAGTCTGCACTGTTCCATCCATAAACCCGTTCAAGTATTGGCTTTAACGGGGATATCACTTCGGTGAACATATACCCTGCAAACATGGTAAATGACAAGATAACAAGCATGGCCCAACGCATACTTTTTGAATCCCTTAATGTTAATTTTAGTTCATTCATGTATAAATATTTAAATATTAGATTTTTTCAGTGGATTAAAATAAATATCCGGGTTAAAAGACTTGCCATAAGCTTATCCGGGGAGGGGTTCCTCAGGATTGTTTAGTTCACTTTTTGAATTGATTTAACAGCACCGGTTTCAGGATGTATCTCAATAGTATGATCCCCAAAAAGAAGCTCTTCGGGAAGTGGTGCTACCTGTCCGAATTGAGCCATAACTGAGCGTGCTGTTGCAATCGTGTTTGTTTCGAAAAGGAAACTGATATTTACTGTTGCCGGCATGCGGTAAAAGACTCCGCTCTCACCTGCAGCCGGATTCTCAGAACGGGCTAATGCAGAAAATTTTGAAACCAGTGCCTTTTCTGGTTCAACACGGAGAAGTACTGGTTTGCCGGAAAGGTCTGTTGCCGGAAGAACTCCCTTTTCTTCTGAGAAACGAAAAACCACCTCACCCCTATCAGACGAAGAAACTGGAACAAAATCGAAGCTGAACAATTGTGTTTGACGTATTGTGCGACCTGAGAACAGGCTTAAATAATCATTTTCTATGCGTTCCAGCTCCTTTAAGCTCAAAACATAAGCATCCCCGTCGGGATGGAATTCATCCATTAAGCCTGCAACCATGTGAAAACGTGTCAACCTGCATTCAAGAATACGTTCGGCAGCAGCAGCAGCTTTTCTTTCTAAACTGATCCGTACAGGGCGATAATTATTGGTCGAATCACCGGGAGCGAACAGGGGGCTGTCATTAATCTGAGCAAACGAAAAGTTATCGCCCTGCTGCACCTTCTCAATAAATACATTTGTATTTAACCCGGGGTGTTCTGTGGTTAAATGGCCGGAGTTGATACCAGCAAGCCGGCCGTCGGCTGTCAGATTCACAAAATAAGCAGCGTGCCCAAGTGCTTTGTAAACATGCTCCGGATCAGGCTCAGCAAATGTTTCCAATTTTACATCCTCAATTGACCAGTAAACGGAAGGACGGTTACGCGCATCCGAGATGCCCAGCAACTGTTCAGCATAAGCAGCATATGGACCAGGTTCAAACGATTCCTTTACTGCATTCACAGTAATCCGTAATCCTGTCCGGGGAAGTGCATAGGTGACTCCCTCCATTACCACAGGAAGTGTACCCTCATCCGCTTTGGTCCGGCGCTGCCCAAAAGTGGGCAAAACCATCATCAGAGCCAGAAATGTAATTGTTATTCTCATCACTATAATTTGAATTAAGACCTAAAAATATAATTTTTATTGTGCAAACTATGGAATGACCGGTAAAAAATTCACCTCAGCCGGTTTATAAACTACTCCTGACTTCGCGTCACAACAAGCCTTGCCGTTCACTTCAGCTCCAGGAACGCTTTCCCCAGAAATTCCGTGATATCTCCGGCGATCAGGGCATACTCCGAATTTTCTTTTGTAGCAAGGTCACCTGCGAGTCCATGCAGGAATACTCCTGCAATGGCGGCATGCTCCGGCAACATTCCCTGAGCCAGTAGTCCGAGGATTATCCCGGTTAAACTGTCACCGCTGCCGGCAGTAGCCATACCCGGATTTCCAGTCGAGTTGAAATATAACCTTCCATCGGGCAGGGCAACTGATGTATAAGCTCCTTTTAAAACAACGATCAGCCGATACTCCCTGGCCATTTCCTGCTGTTTTTTTAGCTGCTCCCATGAGTTGGATGATTCACCTGCCAGTCGCCTGAATTCCCCGGGATGGGGCGTTAAGATAGAATTTTCAGGCAGCTTTTTCAGCCAATCCTTATTTTCGGAAAGAATATTTAATGCATCGGCATCGAGAATGAATGGCACCTTTACTCTGATTATGAGTTCATTCAATGCCTTTCGTGTATTACATTTCATACCAATTCCCGGTCCGGACCCAATTGCAGTATACGGCGACAGGTCGGGGATTCCGGTAAATATGGAATCGTGTTCATCGATGCTGGCCATGGCTTCCGGCACAGCAGTCTGCAACACCTGAAATCCTAAATGCGGGATGTGAGTGGTAAGCAGGCCGGCACCTGCACGAAGGCAGGCCTTGGAAGCTAAAACAGCGGCACCCATTTTGCCGTAGCTGCCTGCTATAAGCAAGGCATGACCATAGGTTCCTTTGTGAGCAAACCGGGAACGGTGAGGAATCATTTCTCTGACATCCTGCCGTTCTACAAGAAAAAAATCAGAAAACGTTTGGGCCAATCCTCCGGGATGCAACCCTATGGGAAGCACCTCCCATTCACCCGTATATAACGCATTGTCAGAAAGAAGAAAACTAATCTTCGGAAATTGAAAAGTAAGCGTAAAATCTGCCCTGATAATATTCTCAGGTATGTTCCCGTTATTATCTTCACCCATCAAACCGCTGGGTATATCAATGGAAACTATGGTGTTGGAACAGACATTCATTTTCCGGACAATCTCCGCAGGAAAACCCTCCAGCGGTCGTGTAAGTCCTGATCCAAAAAGACCATCAATAAAAATTGCAGAATCACTTGCTACAGGAAAGTCATCAGGATGTTTTAACAACTCAGTCTTTACCTTTCCCTGTTTTTTCAGTCGCCTTAAGTTGATGGCAGGCGATCCTTGCAGTTCTTTCCCGAAATCGCAAAGGTAAACCTGACAGGAATACCTCAGGTCGGCCATTTGTCGCGCAACGGCAAGTGCATCACCCCCATTATTCCCCGGACCGACAAAAAAGATCATTTCCTTCTCTTGTGAATATCGACCTGACAACCAACCAGATACCTGCTTCGCTGCGCGCTCCATTAAATCCACATCACGAATGGGCTCATTTTCAATTGTGTATCGATCAATTCCTGCTATCTGCCGGGTAGAAAAAAGTTTCATTTCATTATCTTTGGTTATGGATGAAGGTATTTACCTCCTTATTATTATTTATTTTAAAGGTATTTGTCTTTCTTCACGCTCGTTTCATTCTTATTAATTTTATCGGGTGGCAAATTAGATGCAAGCTGTAAAAATACTTTTTAAAAATGACCAGTCATAAAAATACATCAAGAGATTGAATAAAAATGACATTTATCACCTTCCTTTTTCAGGATGGCCTGTTATATTTGTCTGTTCTTAAAAAAGAAAAACTATTTAATCAGCGTAATCATGTTTAAAAATCATCCTAAAGGCTTGGTAATAGCCTTTTTCACCAACATGGGGGAACGTTTTGGATTCTACACCATGATGGCTATTCTTGTACTTTTTCTTCAGGCGAAGTACGGAGTAAATGCCGAAACAGCAGGAAGCATTTACAGTTGGTTCTATTTTGCCATATATGCACTGGCATTAGTTGGGGGTATTTTGGCCGATGCCACCAAGAAGTATAAAACTGTGATACTCATTGGTATTCTAATCATGTTTGCAGGTTACCTGTTGATGGCTATTCCGGGGATGCCGTTATCCCTGACGGTTGTATTTCTTTTCACGATTGCCCTGGGTAACGGATTATTTAAAGGGAATTTACAAGCGGTTGTCGGGCAGATGTATGATCATCCCAAATATGAAAAATTACGAGACAAAGCCTTTCTCATTTTTTATATGGGGATAAACATGGGTGCATTTTTTGCTCCTTTTGCAGCTACCTCCATACGCAATTGGTGGTTAAAGGTAAACGGTTTCGTGCATGATGGAAGTCTGCCGGCACTTTGTCACCAGATCATCAATGGGAAAATGGCACCTTCTCCCCAGTTTACTGAGCTGGCCAACCAGGCCTGTTTAAATGGGTCTGTCACTGACCTGAACCAATTTGCCCAGGATTATATTGAAGTTTTTTCACGGGGTTATAACTATGCCTTTGCCATTGCAGCCGGGGCCATGTTAATATCACTTGTTGTATATCTTGTGTTTGGCCGGCTGTTGCCTCAAAAGGAGGTATCAGCTGACACTTCTGAGATAAAGGTTAAGGTGAACTTTTCAAAAATTGCCATTTCGTTGGGTGTAATGGTTGGTGTGGCTTTAGCTATTTACTTTATTTTCGGCAATTCCGACATAGGATTTGCCTTTGGTCTGTTTGCCGGCTTTGTTGCCTGGATGATACAAGCTTCCAACAAGGAGGAGCGTCCCCGTGTAAAAGCCCTTTTACTGGTTTTTCTGGTGGTTATTTTCTTTTGGATGTCGTTCCATCAGAACGGGCTTACTCAAACCATGTTTGCACGTGATTACACAGTAAAAGCAGTGGGGCCTTTTACCTATTTGTTTTTCAATCTCAAGTATATTTTGACATTCATTGGCACCATTGCTGGTTTTATCCTGTTAATCCGTAAAAAATTAAATAACCAGGTCAGGATCCTGGGAGCTATTCTTTTCCTGGGACTTGGATTTCTCACCTATTATTTTTACAGTCATGGGAAACCGGAGAATGCTATTGCTCCCGAAATATTCCAGTCGTTTAATCCATTATTTATCGTTTCCCTGACCTTCCTGGTGATGGGTATTTTCACCTGGCTGGCCAACAGGGGCAAGGAACCATCTACACCGAAAAAAATCGGGATTGGTATGATCATTGCCTCATTTGGATTTCTCATCATGCTGGTTGCCTCGCTCGATGTGGTTTCGCCGGTACAATTGAACGGGGAAGCTGTTCCTGATGCATCAAGAGTTTCTCCTTACTGGCTCATGAGTAGTTACCTTGTTCTTACCATAGCCGAACTGTTTTTAAGTCCGATGGGACTTTCATTTGTATCCAAAGTATCTCCTGTGCGTTTTCAGGGGCTAATGCAGGGAGGCTGGTTGCTGGCTACTGCGGTGGGAAACAAACTACTCGGAATAGGGAGCTACTTTTGGGACCGGCTGGAACTGTGGCAGCTATGGGCCATATTTGTAGTTTGTTGTCTGGTCTCAGCTGCGTTTATCTTCTCCATCATGAAACGATTGGAAAGACTTACAAAATAATTTTTTACTACAGAGGCTGTTATCAAATGACAGCCTCTGTTATTCATAAAATTTTCCCATCTCCTTTTTTAACCAACCGGGACGGTCGGTGGTTATTCCTGCCACTCCCATATCTGTCAATTTCCATGCAATATCCGGATCATTCACAGTCCAGGTTAATACTTCAAGATTAGATTTTTCAGCCCATTGCATCACCTCTTCATCAATTATTTTATAATGCAGGTTCACCCCGGTCAGGCCAGCCTTGGCAACCTCTTCCTTTTTGCTCTTCCATTCTTCTTTCGAGGAGCTTAGCCAGTAACAAGAATTATCTGGAAATACTTTCCTGGTTTCAAGGATAACTTCCCAGTTAAAACAGATAAATACAACCTGTTTCAGTTTCCCGCTCTTTTTTATTTCCTGTCTTAAATACGGAATAATTTCACGACCAGCCTTGATCTCCACCACCAGTTTTTTTCCTTCAGGAACTGTTTTCAAAATTTCAGAGATGAATGGAATTTTTTCTCCCCTGAATATTTCATCTTTCCAACTGCCGGCTTCCAATTTGCGAAGTACCCGTGAAGGAGTATCCCGGATTGTATAATTCTTCACGTTCCCGGCAGTTCTTCCGGTACTGTTATCATGAATTACCATCACCTTGTTATTCTTTGTAAGATACACGTCAATTTCAACAGCATCGGCACCCAGTTCCCAGGCCAGATTCGCTGAGGTGACCGTGTTTTCGGGAGCTAGCCAGGAAGCCCCCCGGTGTGCAATAAAAGTTTGTTGTCCATCCATTGAAAGAGATAAGAAGGCAAGCAAGAAAATCAATAATATCTTCATTATTGGCTGTTTTTTTGGCTAAGTTAATAAGGAAAAAGATTTTCACCAGCATTCATTCAAAAATATGCAATTTTATCTACTTTTGAACTACCATGAAAAAAGGGTATTCTTCACATATAGGTTTATTTTTCTTAAAACTGGCATCCAAAATTCCCTTTACAGGAATTTATTTCTTGGCCGATTTTTTTTACTTTCTGGTTTACTATATCATTGGGTATAGAAAAAAAGTTGTTCAGGAAAATCTACGTCATTCATTTCCAGAAAAAACAGAGCATGAAATTAAAAAAATTTCAACCTGTTTTTACAGGCATTTCAGTGATTTGACACTTGAAATCATAAAGATGCCCGGTATAAATGAGAAAACTTTCCGCAAACGGATGGCCGTAAAAAATCCAGAATTGGTCAATCGTTTTTTTGAACAGGGAAAAAGTGTAGTCGTTCTAACCATGCATTATAACAACTGGGAGTGGGCAAGTATTTTTCCACTTTTTATACAGCATCAGGTACTAGGGGTTTACAAACCTCTCCACAACCTGGATTTTGATGCATATCTGAACCAGGTACGCAGGCGTTTTGGGGCAATCATGATCCCCAACTCTCTGGTATTAAGAAAAATATTTCATTACCACCAAAAACAAGAGCCTGTTTTTATATGGCTGGCTGGTGATCAGACGCCCCCACATTTTCATAAATTCTGGATGATGTTCATGAATCAGGAAACCATGTTTTATCCCGGGCCGGCAGCCATTTCACGCAGGTTTAACTATCCGGTAATTTTTCAAAAAACATTAAAAACCAAAAGAGGTTTTTATGAAACAACTTTTGAAGTCCTTGTGGATAATCCGAAAGATCTCTGTGAGGAATATATCATGAATGTTTATATTCAAAAAATGGAAGAGACCATCAGAGAACATCCGGAATATTATCTTTGGTCGCATAAACGATGGAAAAATAAACGCCCGGAAGGAGTTTCACTAAAACAAGGATGATCAATTTAAAAAACGTGTGATGGAGATTCAGGACGAACGCTTTCATGAAGGATTTTTTAAAAAAACAGGAAACAAAATACTTGTGGGTATTCTCCGTCTCATTTCCAGGTTACCATTCCGTATTCTTTATTTGATTTCCGACATCTTATATTTCTTTATCCGTTACATATTTCGTTACAGGAGGCAGGTTGTAACAAACAACCTGAACTATGCCT
>JAQVON010000134.1 GCA_028702595.1 Mariniphaga sp.
AGCAGTGTATTCTCCATCGAGCCGCTGGGTATGGAATAGATCTCGATACAAAACAGTCGGAACAGGATGGCGAAAGCAAACACACCGGTAAAGATAAGGATTGTTTTAGGCCATTTTCTATGCATTTCTTTTTTATGTAATTCTATACCTTTTATGGGGAAAAAATATTTTTTTTCTTTGATAAAATACAAACAACCTATTGGTTGCAAATTCCATAAAACAGTTCCGTCATGCGTGACGAAGCAAAAGGTGGGCCAATAAGCCTTACTTTATTCTCTTCATCAATCAGAAGTGATTTATCAATAATCCATCTTTCAATTTCCGAATTATTTTCCAGAAATCGATAATCAGAATCCATAGCTATGAAAAAACGTTCATGGACTAAATCAGAATCTGAACTAAATTCTTGAAGATTATTTAGAAATCTTTCATAACTTCTTCCCTGTATAATAAAGAGTACAGTAAAATTATCATTTAAGCAAAGAGTGTCCATCCTTGCTTGCCATTCAATGAATTTTGGATAACATGGCTTGCAGGCATCTTCCAAATATACAATTTCAATAAATTTATACCTGCTACGAAATTCATCAAAAGACATTAAAACTTTGTCTTTCTGAATTGTGTCAAAGACAGCAATATTAATAATTTTACCAATTGTCTCTTTTATCATTTTTTCATCTGGGGAAAGTCTTGTACAGGAAAAATTTGGAATTACCATAAAATAACTGTATAAGAACAACTTAGTTATAATAAAAACACATAATCTCCTCATTGATAATTATTTTGATTTATAAGAATTTTCTTAATCTAAAATAACCAAAACCGGATTGTCTTCCGGATTCAGGTTTTTTGTAAGTTCAATAAAACTTTCAGAATGATGGACAGTCCCAATGGTTGATTTGTAATGTTCTAATATTTGATTTGCTTGATATGATGTGATTAAGGTATTGCCAAAAGAGAACTGAGGCCAAAATGACAATCCTCCATCCATATCATTTATAAAACCGTCTGTCGGTGTTAAATCGTGTGATTTTTTATCGTACAAAATATTTATAAAATCCCATTCCCCGATACCTATTCCTTTTTGTAAAGTAATAAAAATAAATTTATTATTTTCATGAATTCTTGGTATCGAAATAAAATCCGGAAACTGAATTTCATTATTAAATGGATCAACCATAAGTTTTTCTCGCTTGATTTTATTATCAAGATTAAAAACAGCATGAGGTTTTCTGATAAAATTCTCAGTTAAAGAATAAAGTGTATCCTGGAAATTATACATATACCGGAGTTCATCTTTTTTAACTCTGTAAAAATGTACGAATCCCATAGTTGTGCTTCTGTTATTTAATCTGTTATAATTCTGACAAGAAGCTAGAAATTTTCCATTTTTGTCAGTTACGTAAACTTCATCAATTGTATGCAACAGAATTCCAACTGGCAATTCAGTGGTTAAGTAAACAATATTGCCCTGAGGGAATATTTCAAACTTAGAAACATCAATATTTACCTTGAAACTTCTTTTGAATACTCCAGTTTCAATATCATATACATTCATCATCCGGATCATGTTACTTAAAATATATATTTCTCTATTAAAGGTATCTGTAGAAAATTTGATCGAAGCATCATGCTCTCCAGGTCCTCTCCCTAAAGATCCAATTTGTTTAATAAACCTACCGGTTTTATCAAACTGAAAAAGTTTTTTTGAATCGGAAATAAAAATATAATTCTGAGTCAGGTATATGTTATTGACAGAAAACAATAAACAAGAATCATTTGTTTCAAGTGGGATGTATTTTATTTCACTTGTTAAATCAGACAAAAAAATTTCCTCTTCTTTTTCATCCAATACACTTCTCAGGTCCAATTTTAAAACGCTTCCATCAACATCAGTTATCTTTTTTCTTTGCTTGCATGAAATGAAAGTACAAAAGCACAATAAAACAATAATAATGGAAAGATATTTACTATTCATATTTTCAAAATTAAATTATAATATCTCTTGTAAGCCAAAATGATAAATTTAAACATTCTTAATTATTACATAATATTATGAATTATCCTGCAATTGAATTATTGAATTATAAGGATGGCAAAATTTGGTTTTTTGCCATCCTTAATTTTACCGTATACCATTTCGATTAGCAATCACAATTTTGTGGTATATTATTTTTACAATTAACAGGTGGATTTTGTACCTCGGGATCATGTAGGCAGGCGCATTTGTTTACATATGCATAACAACGATAATGTTCCAAATCACCACATTCACAAGGCAACATCTGTTCTCCATTTGCATAGGCCATGACAGCTAAATCAGCCATACTTATACTAAAACTATGATTGTTTGATTTAAAATTAAAATTGGCTGCCGCGATTATTGTAAAAATAACCAAGCTTAATAGAATTAATAATTTTCTTTTCATTTTTTTTGATTTTAATTTTATTACTTCAAATAACTTCTTCCATTCCAACATAAGGTTGTGAAACCTCGTTCCCTCAAAACCTTAATTTTTTAATACCTTTGCCCCCGAAAGGGGGCTACCAGAACTGAAGTTTAAACCCTATTACTTCTTCAAATCTGTAGTTTTTCCCTTTCACTTTTTTGATATTGATTGATTTCGTATTATTATCAGAAATAATCTTTTCCAATTCCTCTTTCATCTCTTCTATCGCTTGCGATGGAACTTTTATTTCTTTCTCCAACAGGTTCCTAGCTAGGGTAACAGCCTTATTATGCTGCCCGGTTTCATCATAAAGTTTTACCAGCAGGTACCTGGGATAAAACTTGTGGGGAACCATACTGGCCGCCAACAGGTACTGATCTTCTGCCTTACCATATTCTCCAACGGCTTTGTAACCATCGCCCAGGATAATAAAACTGAATTCGTCTTTATAGGATTTCCCGGCCTCTGTAAGTATGGAAACAGCCTGTTCGTGCCTGCCTTCCATGTAAAGGCTTTTCCCATATTGTTGTAAAAAAAGGCCGTTGTATTTTAACACAGGATAAGCTTCCGCAAAACTTTCATTGCCCCCGTGATATGCTCCTGTCTGATACAATGAGTTGGCTTCGTCCCATAACCAGTAAGCTTTTTTAAGTTTGGGCGTTTCTATGAGGTAAAATGCCCCAATTAAAATTGTACCTGCAATAATTGGAATTTTTAACCCGCCGGTAACAAATCTGTTTTGCCTAATCTCAGGAACTGTCTTTAAAGCTGCCAGGACTGCCAGCGCATAAAAGAAAAGCAACGTAATCGGCAGCGAGTAAAAAGGGTACGAAAAGCAGCCAAACACCATAATTCCCGCCACAGTAGCACGTGCTGCACCGATCTGCAGGTATTGCCGCCGGGAAATGGGTTTGGGTGTTTTATAAAACAGCGCATAACCGGTTACCAGCAATAACAGCAACGCACCAGGCAAGCCTGATTCAGAAGCTGCCTGCAACGGTTCGTTGAATACCCAGCGCACGCTTCCGGCCAGCATCTGTTCGCCTTCACTGCCTTTTCCTGAAGCAAAATATGCAGCCTGCGCCGGGGCTAATGTAGCCTGTACGGAGTTAAACCCATGTCCGGTTAAGGGTTTTTCTCTGATGGTTTGTGTAGTAACCTTCCAAATGAGCAACCGACCGTCGGCGGAGTCCTTTTTTAGCCAATAGAGCCCGCAAAACAGCAGGAAGAAAACAACAGGAATAACAATTCCGGCTAACTGCCTTTTTTTTCTTGTATTCAGTATGATCTTCAGCCAAAGGATTGGTTTGTACCGGAAAAAAGTCCAAACACCCAACGTAGTTAATGTACCCAGATATGCAGCCCGGCTTTGGGTAGATGGAATGATCACCAGGATCAGGGCGGCAGCAAACCAGCCTGCCCAACGGATAATTTTCCGGTAAAAACGATGATCTTTTATGCTTGTCAATAATAATACCATAGGCAAGGAACCCAGCAGGAACCCGCCATAAGGGGCCGGATTGAAAAAAGTGCCTGTAACCTTAAATGCGGCATGATAAATACGATACCCGCCATAGAGCTGCAACAGTCCCAGGATGGCCTCGGTGGCAGCTATGAGGGATATTACCAGGACGGGGATGAGAAGCAGCGATCCCCGGTTGTATCTTTTTGCTGTTTGCAGAAGGGGCACTGCCAAAAAGTAAAAAACAAAACACCCGGAGAACCAGAAGAACTTTTCATCGTGCCAGATACCTCCATACTTGCCGCGCAGGAGAATCCAGCCTCCCCAAATCAGAACTAAAAGCGAAAGATGACAAAAAGGTTGTTTCCATGTGCGGATAAAAATAAACAGCCCGACTGGAATTACCAGCACCATCCAGCGGGCAAAAAGAAATATTTTCCCAGTGCGGACAGGATCGTGCAGTTCATGGTTTACAGCCAGTGTTGTAATGAATAGCGCGGACAAAATGGTTAATCCCGGATTCAGCAAAAAAGACCTGCTTTTTACGGAACTTATCTCACCGTCTGAAGCGTCCATAGCTTTCGTTCATCATTTTGGTTTATTGCCGGAAGAAGCAATCCTGTAACTTCCGGATAATTAGTGCAAAAAAACAGTTAAATATTTCAGTCAAAATTATATAAAAAAAAATATAAAATAAAAAAAGAGG
>JAQVON010000061.1 GCA_028702595.1 Mariniphaga sp.
TTTTCCGTTGGTACGTCCGGAGGCAGTGTATTGGGCTTGACCTTTATTCCGGTGGCCCCGATATCCCGGCAAAGTTTTATATACTCCTTTGTCTGTTTAATATTCATGCGCAACGCTTCCGGGTCGGGGCTGTGATATTCAAAATTTGATCCGTACCCGAGACAGGTGACAGGACTGTCATCAAAACGTTTTTTAACTTCTGCCCGCTGAGCAGCACTAAGGCTTGTCTCCACTCCATGTGCATGTTGCGTTCTCAATTCTACACCCTGCATGCCCGACTTCTCACAATTGGCAATCAGGGTAGGTAAATCCCAGTCTTTTCCCCATAAATAGGTAACCAGACCAAACTTCATGTCGGGCTTACCTGCACAAGAAAAAAATGTTGGTGCTACAACTGTTCCAAGACCGGCAATTCCGGTCGTTTTTACAAAATTTCTTCGATTTAATTTCATCTGATTAAAATTAATTATTTACTAAGGTATCAGATGTAACTCGCATACTTTTAATCATGCTTTTTTGTGGCATAAGTCGTCATGCTCGTTTCATCTTTTTAAAATTGTTTATTGATTAAGGTATAAGATGGAACTCGCATCATTTTAATCATTTTCGTTTGTGGCATGAATTGTCATGGTCGTTTCATTTTTTATTGTTTTGTGAATGTTTTACAAAATGCAGCACACAACTCACACATGATATCGCTTTGCATGACAATAAAATTTGTGGATGAATAACCGCACAGGATTTCAACAATAAAGCCATATCTGTTATCTGAAAGTGAATGATACAAATTTGGCGTTGGCTCTTTTTTCATGATGGTTTCGATAAGAAATTCTTTGGGCAGTTTTTCGTGTTTTTGGTGGAGAATATATCTCCCGCCGATATTGTTGTTAAAGGCTTCTTTAAATAATTTTCCTTTTTCGTAAGCATCAGGTCTGGAGCCTTTTGCTACCCCCATCCATTTGTTGTAACCCGTTCCGGAAGGATTTCCGTGCACATCAAGTAAAGCAATAAAATTTCCTGTTTGCACCACTTCCCTCAGGGTCCGGGATTCCGGTTCGGAAAACGGGGAGGTTCCCTTCCAGTCGTAAGATCCCGGTTTGTAGTTTTCCGGATCCACGCCTTTAAATTCCTCCCATGCGTAGGCTCCGTTCCTGTTTAGATCGACTTTATTCCCATTTTGGCGCGTCATGTTTTCAAATCCAAAGGGATTGAGAATGGGTATAATTTTCAATGAATAGTTCTTCAGATCGATCATATCCTGATCCGGATTTTTAGCAAGATATTTTACGAAAGTTACTGCTCCGTAAGCATTTTCCCATTCATTGCCATGCGCACAGGCATAAATCAGGATTCCTGGATTTTCCGGGTTTCCCATATTCAGACTGAAAATGCCGTAATTGCCCGTCCCTTCACCTTCTTTTTTCAGGATAACTGCCGGATGGTTTTTGCTCACCTCTTCCATCAATTCAACAAACTCCGGATAATGGTACCTTCGGGGATAATACTCTCCGTAGTTGACACCATTGCCAATGGCATTTACCAAAAACAAATATTTATTTTCACTGTCTTTGGCATATTGAGGTTCCGGCATGGAGAGCATATCCAGGGCAATGACTTTCCCTTTTCCCTTTCGTTGTTCCAACAGGACCATTTCACCGCCTTCACTTTCCCCCAGTACGGTAATGCCTTTTGGTTTTGTGCCACTCCTTAATCCGAACAATTTCCCCTGCGCGTTATACCTTACCGGCTCACCGGGTTTATATCCTTTGGTTACCGGTGATTCCTCCTTGACAATCATATTGTTTATTGCTACAGAGTGCAATGGCAATGAGTTCAGCGCGGCAAATGTCCGGATATCCATTACGACCGTTCCTCTGGATCTGGCATATTGAATTGCCTGTTTTTTTACGCGTACTGCATTTGATTTTTTTTCAAGCAGGATGATAAGCCCTCCCCGGTTTTTGCGTATTTTGTTTTTATCAGGTGATGTGACTGAAAAAACATCCGGATTGTCCAGTAATATTCTCAGCGAACGGATCGTGGCAGAGGAATCTTCCAGATCAGTCACCAGGGAATAACCTTTGGCGGATCCGGGTTGGGCGGTTAAGGCTCCGTTGAACAAAACGGCAATAAAAATAACCAGTAATCTTTTCATGTTCATTTGGCATCAATTTTTATATATCTGTTAAAGAACTGCCTGCATTCCTCACTCTGGAAATAAACAGTTATTTTTAAAGGGTATTATTTCCAGTCGTCGGTCCTGAATGATGAGGCAGGCAACCCTTCCGTATTAAAAAGATCGCCAACCACGAAATTTTTAAACGCATAACGCACGGCTACCGGGTTTTCAACCTCAGGCGAGAAAAGGGTAATGCCTTTCCCGGTAATGTATGCCTTTGCCGGGAAGAACTGTTTGTTCCCGCCTGCAACTTCAAAGTTCTCCAGCTCTTTTCCAAAACTGGTTAAGCCATTGGCTGCATGGTCAAATGTCAGCTTTACCAAACTTCCTTCCACAATCATCTCTTTTAATACCGGGCCGGAAAAGGCAAAGCCGTTTTTGCCATACGTTTTTGCCAAAGCAAGGTATGACAAACGATCTCCTACAACTTTTTTATTGGCCGGGTGAATGCCGGTTTTTTCGCCGGCGTCCAGTATACAAGCCATTCCAAAGTTAACCGTTGCATCCACCGCTTTTCTCTGGGCATCGCGCAGAAACGCGGAATTTACCTTACTTCCAAGCGTGCTGTAATCAAATGGAGCAATTTGGACATAAAAGAAGGGAAAATCGCCAATTCCCCACTGAGCACGCCAGTCTTCAGCTAAGCCTGGCATCAGTTTCTGATAACGATCGGGTTCATAACAGTTCGCTTCACCCTGGTACCAAATTGCTCCTCTTAGCCCGTATCCAACAACAGGATGGATCATGGCATTGAAAAGTGCGGAAGGATTTTTATAATAATATTCGCCTTCGTTGTTCTTGTCAGGAACGGGAACCCAATCGTATTTTTTGATCCCTTCCTCACTTATCCAGGGTTCAATATTTGTTCCTCCCCAACTGGAATGGATCAGTCCTACCGGAACGTCCAATACCTGTTGAATCATTTTCCCGAAGAAATAGGCAGTTGCACTAAAGTTCGCCACATTTTCAGGAAGACATTCTTTCCATTCTCCGGTGAAATCATCCTTTGGTTCAGGGCTTTTATCCCGTTCAACGGTAATCAGCCGGATATCTGGATTGGCAGAGGTGGCAATGGCTTCATTGGAGCCGATAACAGGTTGGTTGTGATAACCTTTCATCGGCATTGCCATGTTCGACTGACCTGAGCAAATCCATACTTCACCGATCAAAACATCTTCCAGTTTGAGGGTTGTTCCGTCTGATACCGTGATTTCGTATGGGCCACCCGCCCGGGGAGTGTTAACTTTTACTTTCCAGTTTCCCTGTTGGTCTGACTGTACCTGGTAATTTTTGTTGTTCCAGGAGGTATTCACCCTGACCGTTTTCCCTGCCGCAGACTTTCCCCAAATGGCTGCATCGGTTTGTTGTTGCAAAACCATATGATTGCCAAAAATGGCCGGGAGTTTTATTTCTGCCTGCACAAATAAGGAAATGAGTGAGAAAAAAAGGAATAAACCGGGGAATCTTAATTTTATTTTATTCATCGTTCTAATATTTAAAAATTTATTTCGAATTATTTAAACGGCACTGTACCATCATGCATCCCAGCCAATGCCTCCAGTCTCTTTTTGGGTTTCCGTTCAACTGTCATCACTCCGTAAGAGCCGTAATGGTCACGAAGGAAATAATCCTTCCGGTGAAAATAATCGGCTCAGCTCCAGAAAATGCCACCTGAAATTTTTTCGTCTTTCTACTTCTGGTGAATCATTTTTTTTGTTTCGGTAAATGTTCCTGCTTGAAAGCGATAGAAATAAAAACCTCCTGGTAAATTTAATGCATTCCACTGTCTTATATATATACCTGGCATCATATCTTCTGAAATAATTGTAGCTATTTCACTTCCATACAGATTGAAAACCTGAAGCGATACGTTGCATGGATGATCAATCTGAAATTTGAAATGAGTTGTAGTATGAAATGGATTCGGATAATTCTGCATGAGTGTACAACCGGGAATTTCAACAGGTGGCTTTTCTGAAAGACTTTCCCATATGGCAACAGGTGGATTAGAAGCAATATAATCCGTACCAAAATGCATCTTCATCAGAACAATATTTAACGTATTATATGTCCAGCCTGCGACATACATATTGCCATAATTATCTTCCGTGGTACCATAAATCAAATCACGACTTCCGAAAATATTGGTCAAATTACTTTGTATCACACTTGATTGCCTGGAAATAATATCAAATTTTCTCAGTTCAAAGTCAGGTTTCCCGTACTTATAAAAAATATAATACAGGAATTTTCCGTCTTTGCTAAGTGTCAGGTTATAGGTTGGAGGATTAGACTGCCCTATGCTGCCTAATTTTTCAAGTGTATTGGAAGCAAAAATCAGACGGTAGATATCGCCATTATAAAGAACTGCATACATCGTATCACCCGAAGGTGAATAAACCTGATAAACAAAGCCTCCTCGTTTAGCATTTGATCCGTCATCAGGCATGGGATTGCCGATTGTTGTCCATTGCTCAGTGTTATATGTATATTTATAGATTTGCTTATGATTCGTATTGTTGGTTTTAACAACCACATAGGCATTACCATTATTATCCACAGCTATATGCCTGGAAATATAGTCAGTAGCGCTGTTAGAAGTTTTTTGTACTTTTCGAATATTTCCTGTCGTTAAATCCAATACAATCAGATAGGCATCCGGATAAGTAATGCCATATACTAAATGAGGCACACGTGGATTCACACCCATTGCAATAATGCCGTAATTTTTTATAGATACTCCGATGTTTCCTTCAACGGTATGGAGTGTTTCATCAATATAATACCTGGATGTTGCACTGTAGTCGGTTATTTGATCTTCAGAGTCGATTGTGAAGATATGCGAACCACGATGGTTGGAAAGAATGGCATCATAGGAGTTATCATGGGTAGCGCAATACATTTTTCCGTCAGCGTGCTCAAAAAGGTGTGTATGTATCTTTTGTTGAGATTCGTCAATCATCCAATTATTTGCCTGAGTACAAATGGATTTCACATCACCAATATAGCTCATCTTATTTTTTAACGGATCGTATTTAAAAAAGGCTGTATTTCCAGGTTCCAGATGGTCGCTGACCGCTATATATATTTTACCACTATGATGGTAACCAATCGCTCCCCAACAGGAATTCATTGAAAAACCGGGTAATAACGGATTTCCGTTTACCGTTCCATCATCGGTAAAGTGGATCATTTCATAAGTCACAGTTTGTGAAGAAATTGAATTCGAGAGGAAAATTATCCATGCGAGTATGGTATATTTTATCATTTTCATTTTCGGACAATTAGCATATATTTTTTATTAATTCCAGCTCGGACCGCAAGGTGTCTTCCGGCACGGTTGGTCCCATCCGGCCGTATTCATCATAACGATTGACCCCTTTTATTTTTAAGGGTTTTCCGTTTAAGAGTATGGAGGAACCTTCCGTGCTTATCGTCCGGATCCCGATACGATCGGTTAACTCGTCGATTGCCTTTTCCAGGAGGCTACCATACTGGATCCATTCGATCTGTTTCCCGCCAGGGAGCCACTCAAGCCTTGGCGTGTTATCTACCCTCACAACGACGGTATTTTTTTTCCGGGGTTCAAGAAAGTGTGTCACATCGAAACTGAAAGGAAGATACCCTCCAATATTTTTACCGACAAAATTTTCGTTAACCCATACTTTACTGTGGAACATAACCCGGCCAAATCCGAGTATCATCCTTTTCTCTGAATCAAAATCTTCCGGATTTATGGTAGCTGAATACCAACCAATTCCCTCATACCCCCAAAGTGCTGTTTCATAATAATCCCAAGCTTGTGGCACCATTACCCTGGCCCAGTTGTCCCTGTTAAAACTGTTATTAAACCAGCCTTCATCCTCCCCAAGATTCTTTCTGTCGATTTGAAATCTCCAGTTATCTGAAAGAATGGTTGTTTTTCTCACAAATCCCGGTTCTAGGTCCGACTGCTCTTGTCTATTAACTGATTGACAACCCGTAAGTATTAAAAACATAAAACCGGCTGCAAGTGCTTTTCTGAAGTGAAGTAATGATTTTACTGAAATCAGGTATTTATTCATAACTATCTATTGGGGTGAATTTATTTTTCGACGAGAAACCTAAAGAACATCATCCTGAAAAACTCCATCTTTTGTTATGACCACCCCGTCGATCACAATTGTTGGTTTGGAGACTTCCCCATCCATGTGCTTTGGTCCGTGTACCAGCATGTCCCGGAGGACGTTGTTACCCAGCGCAATATGGGCACGGTCGTGGTGATGCGTTCCGTCGCTCCAGTAATACTCGTCGTTTTCTTTAAATTTTGTGGTCAAAATGCCGACTTCATCGATGGCGTTTGCCGGCGGATCGCCACTCGCTATAAACGCGTTAAGACGTTCCACCTGAACGGGGTCGCCGGAATAATCTTTTACCACTCCTTTTTCCACCGTAATCCGGAGTGGTTCCCTGTCCAACTCATCTCTGGGACGGACATCCAGCTGCGTTGGTCCATCGACATAAAATACTCCGTGGGTAGTTTTCAAATCAGGAACAACTGCCACTTCCCCGTACAAAGGCACGATGCCAAGAATAGGCTTGTAACTGGCTTGATTAGCCAGTCCGAATGTTAAATCCGTTCCGTTTGCTGAAGTCACCCTGCCTGATTTTGCCGTTTTAAGAAGATCAGCCAGCCATAATGTCCTTTTTCGTATGTTGGCTACCTCTTCGGAGGAAATATTCCATTTATCCATGCCATCGCACTGTACGATCAGCCATCGCCGGTCACTGGTCAGCGACTTGTCCTGATGGGTATAATCTCCGAACAAACGTCCGAAATCGGGCCGGTTGGGAATCCAGGTATCCACAAGGTATTCAAGTACGATATCCGAGGAGTCCATTGCAGCCGCAACAGGTTTCAGCACATACCCTTCTTTGTATTGCGGACTTGACAGAAATGCACGTATGTCCATCACTGCAGGTATCAGGTTCAGTTCCAGTGCAACTGTTACCAGCGCTGGTGAATAGGGTAAAAGCTTTTCATCAGCCAGAATAAGTAACGATTCCCCTTTCTTTGCCCTGCATGAAGTTTCCAAAATGATGCGGGCATTTTTCAGCAGCCGGTCTGTAAACGCTATTTTTTTATCATCTGCGAGATAACCTGTTTCCTTCCCGCAGATTCCTCCGGTGCTGATAAAACCTGCTCCTACTCCCAACGCAGCTTTTTTTAGAAAATTTCTCCTTGTATCGCCTTCTATTTTTTGCATGATTCATTAATTTTTTAGTTGTCGCCTATCCCGATAATATGTCAAGTATTGCTTGCTCCTGACTTCTATCTGCTATTTTGCAAAAACCATTTATATAGTTTAGGATTGTTATAGGTTTCATCCCACACTTCATGACCCGATTCAGGATAGATTGTCTGTTTTACTTCAGCTCCGTTTCGTTTTAAAGCTTTAACCATATCATCGGAATTTTGCAAAGGAACAATTTCATCTTTTGCGCCATGAAAAATCCATACAGGCATCCCTTTTAATCTTCCGGTAAGAAAGGGAATACCATATCCACAGACCGGTGCTATGGCGCTAAACCTTTCCGGATGCTCAATTGCGAGCGACCAAACTCCTCTTCCTCCCATACTCATACCTGTTAGGTATACTTTACTTTTATCAATTCTGTACTTCATTAATATCTCATCCAACAGGTAGATCAGACTTTCCGTATTCCAGCCAATCACTTCATCTTTAGAACATTGAGGTGAAATAACCACAAATGGGAAGTTGTCTTTTTTTTCAAGTATTTTAGGTAAACCACATTTTCTTACCAAATCGAGATTGTTTCCTTTTTCCTGGCTGCTATGAAGGAATAAGATTAGAGGATACTCTTTTTTGTTATTTTCATATTCTTCAGGCAGATATATCAAATATTGAATAATCAGTGTTTTTTTTACTTCTATATTGAGCACACCTGGCATCTGTTGTGATATTCCCGATTTAGTTCTGATTTTTTTTCTTTTCTCATTCCCGGATACAAATTCTCTAAAACAATCACAAGTATGAACATTTTCAATCATCGAATTATTCTGACAGGAAACTGGTTGAGGCAGGATCGCTTTCCCGGTGAAAAATATCAAATTAGATAACAAAACTAAAAATGAAATAATTGAATATTTTACCAATAACTGAATGAAATTGTATCTTGTGCTCATATTTCAAAATATCACAATTTTTAATGCCTGTTCAATGGAAACGAGGTATGATTTCCTTATATTCACGACTCAACATCGTTACTAACAACCGACACCTTTTCCACGCCAAAGGACCGGAAAAAATAGTCGTCACTCCAGTATTTGTTATCGTTCCTGTTTTCGTACCACCGGGATCCGTCTCCGACTGAAGGTGTTGCTTTCTGGCTCCACTGCCCTCCTGTTGCATCCTTTAATGGCAAGTAATGCAGCGATCCCATCAGGTTTCGTAATGAATTGGTGAGGATAATTTCAACGTTATTCGTTCCCTGATCTATAAAACCGGTCAATTCCAGCCTGTATGGTTTCCATGCGATAATCCCTGCAGTTTTTCCGTTCACTTTTATTTCTGCCGTGACTGTTTGCAAGTCTTCCATTTCAAGGTAATACTTCCGGGTTTCATCTTTTGGGGAGACATCAACCTCTGCATTCAGCGATAATGTTCCATTAAAGAAACAGTAGCCGTCTAGTAGCAGGTTCCCGTCTGTTTCTTTTGTCTCTTTTGTCAGTATAAAGGAGGGAGTAAACCGCTCTCTTTTGCATTCAAAAAAGTCTTCCCCTGTTTTTTCTCCAACGACTGCAAAATCACCTGTCAGGTATATTTGTTCCAGTTCTGTACCATAAAATTTATTCAGATTTTTGTTGTCGATATTATCTTTATCGGCAGATTCAAAATTTCTTGTCAACTGAATAATATTTTTTCCTTTTTTCACAAAGGATGTGATATCCACGGGCAAAAATGATATATCCCGGTAATAGGGCGCATTGTTATATTTAACCTCATTTCCGTTGATCATGATCCCGTATTGATCTGCTTCTTCGATTACAACCGCACATCGTTCCGGGGTAATCTCCGATGTAAATTCAAATTGCAGGCTCACCGTTCCCGAATAATTTTCCTGTGTGAGGATATCCTGCACTCCAAGAACAGGATAGATGTCACTCCACTGAATGCCATCTTTGCTAAAGCGGCAAAAATCGAGAGTCAGGGCATTGGCATCTTTTCTGCCAACAGTGAAGTTATTGACCGGGATTTTTGATACTGCCTGCTCCGTTATAAAAGGAATATCGGTCTGAGATTTTGTGTTGTCAAGAAACAGAACCAGAGAACTGCCCGGAGCAAACCGGTATTTTGTTTGAATAATATCCTCTTTTGTTTTTTGGGGAATAGGTTCAATATTCCCATTTTCAAGATTCCATCTTTCGATGCTTCCCTTACCCTGGAGGAGTATTTCTGCGTCAATAGATTTTGTTGCATCAGTATTGGCCATATAAAATAACAGCCCGTTGTCTGTTATTCTTGAGTGGACCCATACCGGTTCTGCCGGGTATCCCTCCGATGTGTGAATACGGATAGCGGGAGACGTGATTTGATCCAGGGCATACTGTAAAGCATCTGTGGTGTTATTCACTTTTATGAGTTTTTTATTAAACTCCTCCGTTGCTGCATTGGCTTCTCCGTCAATCGTCACCGGCAGGTCTCCCGTTGAAAGGATGGTTCCGCCTGCATCAAGAAAATTGTTAAAGAGTTCCAGTGTTGTTTTTCGCAGTGTGATGACTGAAGGTAAAATGATCACCTTGTATGCCATTTCACCCACGATGAGGTAATTCTTTTTGGTGGCTCCGTATTTTGAAAGAATGGTTTCATCACCGTAATCAAAATCTCTGTGAATCTTCAGCAGGTTATGGCTTAAATCTATCAGATTTTGCTGGAGGGGGACGATCTCTTTGGATAACTTTCTCCCTATTTTGCCTTCCGGATAGTATGATTCAATTGAATTCAGCACCAGGATATCTGCCTTGTACTTTCCCTGTTTGATGAGGTAGGAGAGGCGGGCTGCATAATCAGCAATGAATCTGTTTTTATCCCAGTAGGGCTGCTGGTAGTTCAGGTTAACAGGGTACTTGCGTTTTCTTTCTCCCCTCATGCTGTAAAAGGCGCCGTGGTAGTTCCTGTAATTAATTCCCATAATCGCCAGCCACTGGAAAACATTTTTCCGGTCTTCAAACGAATTCCCCAGGTCGGAACATCCGTACATTTCTGACAGAACTTCTTTTTTGCCCAACTGGTTAGCCACACTGGAGGCCATTTTGGGAGTATGGATAAACGGATCACCTGTTGGCCACCGGGTATCCATAGTCAGGTGGTCAATCCCCGGAATATCCATATATTCAAAATGGGGCATGATATTGACCGAATATTGAAGCTGACTGATAAATGAGTCTTCGCCCATCAGGTGCCCGGTGAATTTTAATTGATATTTATTGCACCATTGCTGCATGACTTCGGAATAAGACCGGAGGATTAAATCGCTCAGTGTTCGCCAGTAGTGGTAGCGTACTTTCTGAAAATCACCAATATCATCAAAGAGTTTCGGAATATTATCAATGAGGAAGTAACCCCAGTCGGCCCGGAATATTTCATCGAGCCCGGGGGTCCATGGCAGGGTATCATGGCTGCGGGGATTTCCCATGGTCATATGAGGCTCGGCAACCCATATGGCCTCAATTGTTTTTCCCATTTCATCACCAAATTCATTGTCGAGGAATGAGAACAGCGCTGTCAAATAGGAATTAACAGTTTTCTGATCCAGGATATCCAGGTAGCAGAAGGAGTTTTCCCAGCCTTTTCGCGGATAGGCGGTGTGCTGGTAATAGCTGTAATCCCCTTTATTTAAAACTAATATCTCATGTTCATCGGGTCTCTCCCCGGCATCTCTCTTGATCAGAAATTTGTTTCTGTATTCGTCTTTCATTCCCGGTATCTCTGTAGGTGCTGCTGAATACCAGCCATTTTTATCCGCCTCCTGCAGAAATACTTTCATATTAAGTTCTTTGGCGGTTTTTATGACTTCCCGGACGGCCGTGTTCCATGCTTTTCCGTAAGTCGGGTTCAGAAGACCCCCGTATCGGCGGGGGAGTACTTTGCCCCATCCGGCCTGATGCATCACTTTTAACTGTCTTACTGCCTCTTCCGGTTTGATGTCATCATTGAAAAACAGGAATGCAACCCCGCGGTGAGCTGTCCCTGGATTCATAAACTCCACGGGATCAGGATTTCCCAAAAGGTTTCCCGGAACCTGACGGCAACCGGAAAAGATTCCGGGAAATACAGTAATACCCACTGAAATTGTACCGGACGTTTTTATAAAATCGCGCCTCGTGAATGGTTTTATATTTGAAAGCTTATTCTGCATTTTTCTAAATTTCTGTCATTCGATACAATAGTATTTTCATACTCAAAAAGGTAATCCGGACCTGCCTATTGCGATCAGAGTATATCTATTATCTTTATGCCAGATGCAGCACCGCTGGTTCCCGTAAATACCATTTTGATGATCGCATCTCCGTTTGCCGGCATACCCTCAACGTAGGGATTCTGAATGGTCTTTTCGGCCCAGAACCGGATTTCAAACGGCTCCCAATTTTTTTACTTCGGTCAGACCGAATGAACTGCCTGCACTTGCAAGCAGTATTATTCCCAGTAGAAAAATTTTTCGTTTCATTTGAGTGATTTTATTTTTCAGGAATTCCTACTACCTGAAATTTTATTGTTTTTTCATCTGCCAGCGGTATTCCATCTTCATTTTTTACATGAGTAGTGATGGATACCTGGAATTTTTCTCCGGATGTAAGAGGATGCTCAGGTACAAACGTGAATTTTGTCCCTCCGTGTGATACGCTCCATGTGCCCGGCACATTGCTGTTATCTTTTAAGGCGATCACCCGGATTGCCTGATTTTCGAGAACTGATTCTTTATCCATAACCGGAGCAAAATGAACAGAGATTTCGGATGAAGGATTAACATGCTCTGCACTGTCACGGGGAGTAACCATCAATATTGCCGGAGGAAGTTTATCTTCTGTTTTGAGATACCGGTCAAAGAAATCAATAACCAGCTGATATCTGTCCACACCAAGTTTTTTGTCGTATCCGTATGAAAGGGAATGGCCCAGACCTTCCATAGGCAGGAAGATGTGATTGACATCCAGTTGTTCCAGCCGGCGTAAAAAGTTGGGTGTGCCTTCCTGCGTGATGACATCCCGGTCGTTCTCCCCGCAGGCTAAAATGGTAGGCACATAATCAGGTGTGATATATTCCGATTCCCACAGGCCCATTCCCATTCCCTGCCATCCTGCATGGATTTTGGATGGATATCCCTGCCAGGGCTGAGGTTCCGGAGTTCCCTCCGGGTATCCTTCAAATTTCTTGCTCTCTTCTCCTCCCGCATGATTGGGATCGGAAAGGCGTGTAACAGCATATTGCCCTTTTGAAATCCCCATCATCCCAATATGATCGGTGTCGATATTATACTTTTCTGCGTTGGCATAAATATAACGCATCCCTGCTGTATAACAGGCAAAACCATTCCAGTGGTCAAGTGTGAATCCGGCATGATGCCAGTAATGGGTTACGGTTGGACTGAAGCAATGTCCCATTAAAATGTATACATATCCGCGTAATTGAAAAAAGGGCATTTTTGAGCCATCGTCTGAGATCCTCTTTCTTGAAGTGCGCCTTACCTGTGTCTCTGAATAAATAAAGGTGGGTAACTTTTTCTTTGCCTCTGACGGGTAGATGATGTCCATTTTGATCTCATAATTAAAAGGATTCCCTTGTTTGTCAACCATCTCCGAGGGTATAACGGCAGGCTTCATCCCGGGAACATTGGGAACGATTTCTGTATTATACAATTTCATGACGTGTTCCAGCGTACCGTGTACAGCATGTTTGTCAATTTCCCAGAAAACCAGATCGGTGGCTATCTGGTAACCTTCCGGAAGCATAAAACAGCGATAAGTTTTTGGTTCCAGATGAATATCGTCCAAAAGGGAAGTGGTCTCGTATCCGAAAACAGCATTGAAAAGTCGGGTGAGATCATGATCGATAAATGGAGAAGTGGCCTCGGCGTCATTTCCAAAATCAACGGTGATCACAATGAATTTCCGGTTGATTAAATCCCGCAGGATGGAAAGGTCATCCTCCTGTCCGACTCTTTTCCAAGCTTTGTTTTTAAGGTAAACGATCACATCTCGGGCTTCAGATCCCGTGCTGTCTTCAAGGAAATAAATGTTGAGCGGCAGCTCTTTTCCCAGATCTTTGAAATTCAGGTTCAGTGATTTTCTTTTGTATGGGTCTAACTCCGACAGGCTGGCTGAAGGAGTACATGCCACCAGAGTAGAGAGTATGAAAAAGAGAGAAGAGAAATAAATCATTAGGTTTTTCATGGAATGATGTTTTAATGTCTGAAAAAATGAATTCGTTAAGCGCTGCCAGGCCCGATAATTACCGGGCCTGTCAGAACCGGTTTCCTGTTAATCTTTGATACAACGGATACTGTATCCAAAAGTCTTTCTGCCTTCCATTGCAATTTTGCCGGCAGTATTGTAGTTAATTCCATAATAGGATGCCATCCCGGAAGTGATCGGTGTAGATGTCCACCATCCTCCTCCGCCATAGCCGTTTCCCAGGAAATCCCCGTTAAAGCCCCGGTAATCTTCCTGGAGTACTTCAAAAATCTTTTTATTGAGCAACTTCCCGTCCGGATTTTCCGCAAGAAATTTTGTCAGAACCTGCCATTCAGCTGCTGAAGGTATATGCCAGCCTGCGGGACAAACATTCCGGTTGTCTGCACTGACGTACCAGTTATAAAGCCTGCCAAGTCTATCGGATTTGGCAGGATCGTTTCTAACATCGCAAAAGGCTCCTGAGGTAAGTTCCCCCCATTGTTTTGAATCCTGAACATTTGGAATCGCCTCACCATTTTGGTCATGTGTCACCCTTAGGTTTTCCGCCATCCAAATCTGATCGCCGATTTTTATCGTCTGGTATTCATTCCCGTCAATATCCTTTACGAAATCCTGTCCTTCAGCTTTCGAAATAAATATCGACAAAAAGATGACTGAAATAAATGCTGCACGTTTCATCTTTTTCAAATTGTAAGTTTTAAGCTCCTTTCAAATCCCAATTTCTATTGTCTTATCGCTGGCTAAAATCATAAACCCAGATAAATGAGTGGCGAAGATTTTCACCCATCAGGATTCTCCCCTTACTATCCACTGCGATAACACTACATTGGCTTGTATTGTCAAGCCATCCCAGGCATTCGATGGATCCTTTCATCGTATCATAAGAAAGCAACCAGGAATTATCTTCATCTCTTCCTCCAAGCATATACAATTTGCCATCCCTTCCATAGCAAAGAGATTTGAGATTCCAGTACTGAAAAGCCTTCCCCTTATTGATAATGGTTGAAGTAGAAGGGTGAAACTTAAAGAGGAATCCGTCATTGATTGTTCCGCACCAAAAACCTCCGTCGTATGCTCTGATTGCCGAAGCTATCCCGTTTTCATAGAGCGGATCAGTATCCATCCCTTTTTGTGTTGGAATGACTGCACCGGTAAAAACAGGTTTTTCATCACCATAGGCAAGGCGAAAAATCCGGCCTCCTCCATACAGGGAATACGTTGTCCGTCCACCTGCCATGATTTCCTGTGGTAATATAGGGATTTCATCTGTGATATAAGTGGAATAATAGACCGTTCCGGAATCATCTATCAGGAGTACTTTGGGAACGCCCCTCCACGAAACCCTTCCCATATCTTTTACCCGCATGGGCTTCATGACTTCGCCGTAATCTTTTTTTAATCCCGTATTTAAATGGTATGAAAACAGGTGACCGGCAGGGTAGGTGACACAATAAATAATTCCACGTTCCTTATCCAATACTGTACAACGTATTCCCTGTCCTTCCTGAATGATTCCCAGATCTTTTATCTTTTTCCCCCGGATATTAAATGAAAACAGATGACCTCCCTGGTAATTGTTGTTTTCGGTATCAAATATCTCATCATATGTTGAAGTTCCCCCAAATAATATACCTTCACCCCCAGAAATTAGATCATCTATTGAAGTCTGTCCTGGCAATTCTGATGTTACATTCAACAGGTGCTCAACCACATCACCGTTGGTACGAAAAAGGTGACAATTACTTCCCCCCCAGGTGGCTTTGGTGCTTCCATAAACCCATTCGTCAGGCATGGAAATTAATTTCGTTACAGCGCTCTCTCCTCCCTGGATGGGTCCTTTGGGGCCATTGGAAATTAAAATTTTTGATATGGAACCTGTTTCTACTTTTCCTAATCGCTGGGCAAATGAACCTGAGCCATATAACAGAAACAGGATTATTATCAAAATGAATTTGCTCTGCATTTTAATCATTTTTTTCCTCATCGGTTATCATCCGTTTCATGTCTGTCATCATCCTTGTTTAACTATTAAAGATTTTCAGGTGGAGAATATTTCATCAAGTAGGGCAGGGTTACAATTTTTCCTGATGCATTTCTGATCACCTTTTCATTCTCAAAATAATGTCCGTAGCAACTAAAATATACCGTGTGATCGTGGCTCACAAGGGCGCCAAAACACCCTTCTATACCTTCAATAGTACCTATCCAGTGATATTTTTTAGAGTTCAGGTCTAAAATGGTAAGCACTCCCAGAGCTTTTTCGTTTACGCCATACCCGTGATTTCCGGCAATGAAATAGAGTCTGCCCCATTTCTCGTCTAAGGCCATGTTCGGAGTGTAGTGCGGCTGTTCCGGCATGCCAATTATATGTCCAAGGTTTTCAAGTTTTTGGGCCTGCGGATTAAAACTCCAGACAAATCCATCTGTTGTAATGGCATAAATAATATTATCTGACGAAACTGCAGAAGCCCTGAAATCCATTAATTTCCCAGGAAGCTGAATGTCAATGTCTGCAAATTGTTCGGTATCGGGATCGAATTGGGTCAATCCGCCTACATCATTTGCAAAGTAACAATATCCGTTTCTGTCCATTATCATCTCACGAACCCGGTCATTCAACCTGCTCATTCGGGCAAGGGACTCATACCGGTTAATTTCCATGGTTTCCAGGTTTACTCTCCAGAATTTTGCCCGGTCTACAGAAATCCCATTCAGTATATTCCTTTTTTCATCGAGATAGATGGCAGCATTTGCACCATAGGGTGTAGGGATTCCAAAATAGTCCACATCTTTTGTCGCGGGGTCATATCTTATGATTGCCCCGCCTGCATAACTTTTGGGGAAGTATGCCCGGGTATATTCATGCATGTAAGAAGAACCCATATATCCGGAAAAATACAACCGACCTTTGGAGTCAGAAACGATATTTCCATGTATTTTTCCATGTCCCGGGGTTTCCGCATTGGAATATATGGCGCTGGCTCTGTTCAACTCCAATTCAACAAATGCTTTGTCTTCCCGGGGATCATAGCAGCTTATGGCAGTATTACCAAATCCCCAGGGTCGTATATAACGTTCTTCCATTTTCCAGGATCCCGGCATATTATCTGTGCCCCAGTGATCACCTCCACAAAACCATATTTTCCCGTTAGGAGTTTCAGCGATTTTGTTCCAGTTGGTATTCTGTGTTGTTTCTCCTTTCCAGTGTAATCCATCTGCCAGGTACATCGGTAAACGTACATTTTGAATTGTATGGACATCGATGGCCTGCCCTTTTGAAAAACAAGAAATGAAACAGAATCCTGCCAAAACAATTGTTTTGATTTTTATCACTTTTACAGCACTCTTGGGCTTCATCTGAGTCTGATTATTAATTTTTTAGGGTACAAGATGAATTAGACTGCAGGTAAATCCGACAGCAAGGATCATTCGATCACTTCGAACTCACCTTCCAGACGGATGTCTTCGGAGGAGCTTCCCACCATCACTTCAAATGTGCCGGGCTCAACCACAAAATTCATATCCCGGTCGAACATCGAATAGTCATCGGGTGAAAGGATAAACGTTACATTTTTTGTTTCACCCGGTTCGAGGGTAATTCGTTCGTATCCTCTAAGCTCTTTTATTGGTCGTGATGTACTGGCTATCACATCATGCATATAGAGTTGTGCCACTTCATCGCCTTTGCGGCTTCCTGAATTTGTGACATCAGCAGATATTTCTACCTGGCCTCCTTCACGTATACGGGAAGGATTGATTTGAAGATTGCTGTATTCGAATGAGGTATAGCTTAATCCATATCCAAACTCATACAGAGGAGTTGCCGGCATATCGATATATTTTCTGCCTGTCCGGGTAACAGGTGCATTGTAATAAACGGGTAACTGTCCTGAATGGCGGGGGAAGGTTACGGGAAGTTTCCCTCCGGGATTGTAATCGCCAAAGATCACTTCAGCAATGGCATTGCCTCCCTGTTCGCCACACATCCATCCTTCTATGATACCCGGTATATTTTCAGAAGCCCACCGGACAGATAAGGCGCGTCCGTTAATCAACACCAGAACGACTGGTGTTCCGGTGGAGTGAATTGCTTTCAGCAGCTCCTCCTGCATGCCGGTAAGATCAAGGTTTGCCACATCACGTCCCTCGCCATTGGTTCCATAACCATCTTCACCTAGCACAACGACAGCCATATCAGCCTTTTTTGCAGCAGCTTTGGCTTTTTCAATCTCATTCACTTTTGTTCCGATAATATCACAACCCTGCACGTAGGTTACTTTGGTTTCTGAACCTACTTTGTTTTGAATTCCTTTTAATACAGTCACGATCTCCTGAGGAATATGATGCGGAAAATAATCGCCCAGCTGGTTTATCGGTGCATCGGCATTTGGACCGATGACAGCAATGTTTTTGATGTCTTTTCGCAAGGGAAGGATGTTTTTTTCGTTCTTGAGGAGAACAATACTTTGCCTTGCCGTTTCCAGTGCCAGCTCCTTGTGTTCATCTGAATGAACTATATTCACTGCCCTTTGGACATCTACATAAGGATTTTCAAAAAGGCCGAGTTGAAACTTGAGACGCAACAACCGCCTGACAGCGCGATCGACCAGATCAACAGATAATTTTCCTTCATTGACGTTCTTGATCAGGTCACCCATATAGGCGTCTTCGATGGAAATTCCCACA
>JAQVON010000062.1 GCA_028702595.1 Mariniphaga sp.
AACGCTTTATTTTTTTACTAAAGGCCCTCTTCGAAGGGCCTTTTTTATTTTTGCCAAAAACGATTAACTCATGAAGCAGAAACCTATTCTACTATTGATCCTGTTTTTGTCAATCAACTGCATGGGTTGGTCTCAACTCACCTGGCTGAAATGGGATACTGAAACGTTGGGATACCATGCCATTCAAGTCAACCCAGCAGACCACACCATAATCCCTTGGTACAATGAAAATCCCGGAAGGTCATACGATTTTGTAATCAACAAAATCTGGGATTTCTGGGCAGGAATGCGAACTGATCAGAACGGCTTGCCCTACTATATGAACCACCAGGTATGGCGCCCCGGATACAACGACCGGCGCGGAATTGGCGGCGACCAATTGGCCATGGCTCTTTCATCATGGCAGCTATACTACAACTATTCCGGAAATGAACAGGTAAAGGAAAATATGAAGTTCATTGCCGATTACTACCTGTCACATGCCCTTTCTCCTGCCGATGCCGAATGGCCCAATATCCCCTATCCTTATAACTGCCTTATTTATTCGGGTATTTACGATGGCGACATGGTGATCGGGAAGCATTACACACAACCGGATAAAGCCGGATCTTTTGGTTTTGAGTTGACCAAACTTTACAAGATGACAGGGTCACAAGTGTATCTCGATTATGCTGTCAACATCGCCAATACTCTTGCTGCTCATACCAAAAAAGGTGATAACGATAACTCTCCCATGCCATTTAAAGTGAACGCCATAACAGGAGAAACAGGCAAACTGAAAAGCAACCGAGGAGACCGTTCCGATACCGGTCTTTCCTCGTATACTACAAACTACTCCGGAACACTGGAGCTATTTCTCAACCTTGAAAAACTAAATGCAGGGAATGTGCAGGCATACAAGAAAGCTTTTGACACCATCCTATTCTGGATGAAGCAATACCCATTAAAAACGAACAAGTGGGGTCCATTTTTCGAGGACATCCCAGGTTGGAGCGATACACAGATCAATGCAGTAACATTCGCCCAATTCATGATGAACAATCCGGAGTACTTCCCTGAATGGAAAAAGGAGGTGGCAGGGATTTTCGACTGGGTTTACGAAACAGTTGGGAACAAGGAGTGGCAGGAATTCGGAGTAACAGTGATAAATGAACAAACCGTTTATCAAACTCCCGGAAACAGTCATACCTCACGACAGGCTTCCGCTGAATTACAGTATGCTGCACTGACCGGTGACACCACCAGGGTGAAAAATGCCATCCTGCAACTCAACTGGGCTACGTATATGGTGAATTCCGACGGAAGAAACTGCTACCCACGTGACGAAGTTTGGCTTACTGACGGATTTGGTGACTATGTACGGCACTACATTCGGGCAATGGCTCACCATCCTGAAATTGCCCCTGAAACTGAAAACCATATCCTCTCCTCCACTTCCATCCTTCAGATGGCAAGCTATCCGCCTGAAATCAATAAAATTCTATCAGGCGATGTGCCTGAAAAATGGGTTGACCAAACCCTGCTGTTCTATAAAACCTTCGATAATAAATCCTCCGAAGTAATCCGGCTAACCCAAAAACCGTCGGCAGTACTCCTTTGGTTAAAAGAAATTCCTGAAGGTAAACATGGAGCTGATTACTGGACCTGGCAACCCATGAAGCAGGGAGGCCTGCTTACTATACACCACACTTCAGGAAATCATGTGGTTATCCTGAAATAAACAATTTTCATGAGAGGAAAACATCAAATCGTTAACCGGAACATGTCATTGGAAGGAAAATTACCTTTCGAAGAGAAAAAATGAAACGATAAAAGACAGAAAAATAAGCGATGAATCCAATAAAAATACCATTTTTGTAATCATACAGGATATTTATAGTAAGGATCCAACAAAAACAGGAATCAAATGCAACGAAAGGAATTCATTAAAAAGGCCGGAATTGCCGCATCGGTCTTGATAGCAGTGCCTACCATAATTCCGTCATCATGTATTGGAAAAGGTGGGCATACAGCTCCCTCTGACAGGATCAACCTGGCATACATAGGTGCCGGCAACCAGGCAGGAAACGATGTAATGGATTTTTTAGCTGACGACCGGGTGCAAGTAACACTGATCTGCGATGTGAATAAAAAAAGTGCAGGTTACTGGGATGGCCGTATAGCCGGACGGGAATATATCCGGGATATTGTTAACGGCTATTACAGTAAAAAGCACAACCGAAAATATAACGCCTGCCGCGATACGGAGGATTTTCGGGAAGTGATTTCAAAGAAAGAGATCGATGCCGTAGAAATTGTAACACCCGACCACTGGCATACGATACCGGTACTTATGGCAGCGGCTGCTAAAAAAGACATATACTGCCAGAAACCTTTATCCCTGACCATAGCTGAAGGTCGTGCCATGTGCGAAGCGGTAAAACACCATAACATTGTTTTCCAAACCGGCAGTCAACAGCGCTCCAACCATCATTTCAGACGCGTTTGTGAATGGGTACGCAACGGACGTATCGGCAAGCTGGAAACCGTAGTATGCGGACTTCCGTCAGGAATACCCGACTTTGGACAAAAAGCCCACCTGACGGAAAATGAACCGGTTCCCAAAGGATTTAACTACGACCTCTGGCTGGGTCCAGCTTCCTTTGTGCCCTATGCTCCCTGCCGGACACACGTAAACTTCCGTTGGATCCTCGAATACTCCGGCGGACAACTCACCGACTGGGGTGGCCACCACCCCGACATTGCCCAATGGGGAATGGACACCGAACTCACCGGGCCTGTCAGAATCCAAAACGCCAGAGCGAAATGGGCTGAACATCCACATTACAACACAGCAATCGAATTCTATTTTGAATGTATCTATGAAAATGGACTCAAACTAATCGTGGAAAGTGGCCAAAATACCGGCGTTACTTTTTTCGGTTCCGAAGGAAAAGCCTGGGCAAACCGCGGACACCACGGAGTAGAACCCGAATCTATAGAAAATACTGTGATCGGACCTGACGAAACACATTTATATACAAGCGATAACCACTTTAAAAACTTCATCGATTGTGTCATTTCCCGGAAGGAAACCATAGCACCCGTGGAAATTGCCCACCGCTCAATTACTATTGCCCACCTGGGCAATATGGCCATGATACTGGGAAAAGACCTGGAATGGAACCCTAAAACAGAAAAAATTACCAATATTCCGGAAGCCAACAGTATGCTATCAAGACCCATGCGGGAACCCTGGGATAAAGTATACCGGGAATACCAGGTTTAACCGTACCAACCTTGATAAAATTTGAATATCTTAACTAACCAACAAGAAAATGAAACGATTAGTTGAATGTCTCGCTTTTTTGACCCTATATATTGTACTGGTCTCCTGTAGTACCGGCAATCAGAAAGATATTATGTATAAACCTGTGCTCATCAGCAACTGGTGGGAAGTCGCCGGCAATCCTGATTTAGGTGAATATACCAGTCCGGATCAGGAGCCGGTCGATTTTGGTGTTTGGCAGGCAGCTGATGGCACCTGGCAGCTATGGTCCTGCATCAGAAAAACCAATTGCGGCGGCCACACACGGCTGTTTCATGGCTGGGAAGCTGAGAATCTCACTGACCCCAACTGGCGGCCGCTTGGAATCGTGATGGAAGCTGACACAACCGTCGGTGAGAAAAAAGGCGGATTACAGGCTCCGCATGTTATTCAGAAAGATGAGATCTACTACATGCTATATGGAGGATGGGCACAAATATGCCTGGCAAAAAGTACCGACGGTAAAACATTTGAAAGGGTGCTGAATGACAAGGGAACCACAGAGATTTTTACCGGCCCTTTCATCAATTCCCGGGATGCCATGACCATACAACTTCATGGTAAATATTACTGCTATTATACCGGACATCTCCTGGATTATAAACCCGGAGAGATCAATGCTGCCATATTCTGCAGAACATCTGACGACCTTCTGAACTGGAGCCAACCAACCATGGTATCCGGTGGAGGAAAATATGCCGATGCAGACTCATGGGGTGGCGGCGATGCAGAATGTCCGTTTGTTGTTCCCATAAACAATAAATTCATTCTTTTCCGAAATGTTGAGTATGGACACCAAAACCTGAACATACAGTATTGCTCCGGCGATCCCTTAAATTTTGGAGTGAATAATGACAGCCTGTTAGTGGGAGAATTAAAAATCGCTGCTCCTGAAATTGTGAAATACAATGGGGAATATTACATTTTTGCACTCAAAGAAAATCTAAAAGGCATCCGGGCAGCAAAGATTGAATTTCAGAAAATAAAGTAAAATAATTGTATAACAACCTCGACAAAAATTTTAATTCACAGGATGATGACTATATTTAAAAAGGATTTCTTTGCGTCTTTGCGTATAAAAATTAAAAAATCATGAAAAAAACAGCAATAATTAAACGCATTAATCCATTCATTCACCGTGTACTGGAGAAAAAATTATTTTTTCTTTCACTTTTTACCGGTGTATCCTTTAGCGTGATGTCGTCTTCAAAGCCCAATGTCATATTAATTTTAACTGACGACTTGGGGTACAGCGACATTTCTTGTTATCGCGATATGTTTGATAATCAGCCCAATAGACCGTCAACCAGCAGGACTCCAAACATTGACAGGTTGGCTGATCAGGGCATGCAGTTCACCGATTTTTACTGTGGGGCAGCTGTTTGTTCCCCGTCACGTTCTTCGCTGATGACCGGTAGAAATGCCACCCGTGTGGGTATATACAACTGGGTGCCCGAAAACGAACCCATGCATTTACGTGCTGAAGAGTATACCCTTGCTGAAATGTTGAAAGATGCCGGCTATCAAACCGGCCATTTCGGGAAATGGCATCTTACCTCCATGGGAATGAACCAGCCCCTTCCAACCGACCAGGGATTTGACTACGCTTTTTTTACGTATAACAATGCAAATCCCTCACACCGGAACCCGGAGAATTTTTACCGGAACGGACAGGCTGTCGGCCCCTTGGAAGGATACTCCTGCCAGCTTGTAGTGAATGAAGCCATGGAATGGTTAAGCCGTATCGACAAGAATCAAACACCTTTCTACGTAAATCTCTGGTTCAATGAACCCCATGAAAAAGTCGCAGCACCGGAAGAATTTTCACAACATCATGAATACCGGAAAGAATACTACGGTTGTATTGAAAATATGGATAATGCCGTGGGGAGACTGATGGAGTATTTAAAAAAGAATAACCTGGAAGACAATACACTGGTTATCTTCAGCTCCGACAACGGTTCTCAGATATCTTCCTCCAACAATCCTCTCCGGGGGGCTAAGGCATTCAATTTTGAAGGTGGAGTAAGGGTGCCCTTTATCATTAAATGGCCGGGGATGATTCCCAAAGGAAATGTGTCATCCCAAATCGGTTCTTTTACCGATATCTTACCAACACTTGCATCCATTACCGGAGCAAGCATTCCTTCAGGGCGAACCATAGATGGCGAGGATATCTCATCCGTGTTTCGGGGTTCAGAAACCTTTAACCGGACAAAACCCGTGTTCTTCTTTCGCTACTTTCATGAGCCGGTGACCATGCTCCGGCAGGATGACTGGATTTTGATCGGATACCATGATACCCCCCTCCCCTGGGCTCAAAATTATGATGTGCGCAAACATGCCAAACTTAAACCCGACCCGGGAACAGAGGAGTGGTCCATGTGGGGATTCCAACCCCGCCATATGGAATACCTGAAAACTGCAATCCCCCAACATTTTGAGCTGTATCAGATCAGAGAAGATATCCTGCAAAAAAAAGATGTTAAAAAGGAGTTCCCGGAAATTACAGAAAAAATGAAAAAAATGTCGCTCCTTTTACGGCAGGAAATGATTGAAGAAGGAGGCGACTGGTATAAAACCAATTAATCAAGGATATTTGCATCCTGTATTAATCCTGTTGGATAGAAACAATTTCTAAGCATTTTAAAAATTTAAGCTATGATTCTTTTAAAACATTTTCAAAAAATAATAACTCCGTTTTTGCTGGCATTTCTTCTTGCCTTCCCGGGTGTTGCTCAAAAATTTGAGAACCTGGCTATGACCCCACCGATGGGTTGGAACAGCTGGAATAAATTCAACTGTGAGATCAATGAACAGATTATCCGGGACGCTGCTGATGCCATGGTTTCCAGTGGGATGAAAGATGCCGGATATGAATATATTGTGATTGATGATTGCTGGCAGGTTAGTCGCGACAGTCTTGGCTTCATCCAGGCCGATCCGGAAAAATTCCCTTCAGGAATTAAAGCGCTGGCCGATTATATCCATTCCCGGGGATTGAAATTTGGCATCTATTCCTGTGCAGGAAGAGAAACCTGTGCCAGCCGTCCTGGTAGCAGAGGGTATGAATTTCAGGATGCCCTGACTTATGCCAAATGGGGAGTCGACTTTTTAAAGCACGACTGGTGCAACTCAACTGGTCAAAATCAAAAGGAATCATATGCATTAATGCGCGACGCACTCTATGCATCCGGTCGGCCTGTTGTATTCAGTATTTGCGAGTGGGGCCTGAGCAAACCGTGGGAATGGGCAGCCAATGTTGGTCACTTATGGCGCACAACAGGCGATATCAGAAATAACTGGAATATCCCCGATGCAAAAGAAGGAAAATGCTGGGGCGGAGGAGTAATCATTAACCTGGATATGCAACAGGGATTGGAAATATATGCCGGTCCCGGCCATTGGAACGACCCCGATATGCTCGAGGTGGGAAACGGAGCACTGACCGATTCCGAAAGCCGCGCCCACTTTAGCTTGTGGTGCATGCTCGCAGCTCCATTAATAGCTGGAAATGACCTGGTGAATATGGATGAAAAAACAAAAAAAATATTGACGAACAAAGAGCTCATAGCTGTTAACCAGGATGTTCTGGGCAAACAAGGATTTAAAATCAAAGATTATGGAGAAATCGAAATATACTATAAACCCTTACATCAGGGCGACATGGCTATTTGTATCTTCAACCGGTTCAACCAACCGGTATCCACACAGCTGAACTGGAAAAACTTTGAACTTCAGGTGAACAGCCAAAACAAAAATCTTGAGCTTACTCCAACAATTGACAGGAAAGATATTCAGCTCAACGATAACTATACCATTTACGACCTATGGGAAAAAAGAGAGATCGGAACAACCAGTCAGGTATTAAAAAGAGAGATTGCCGGACATGATGTTGCTGTTTTCCGTTTGAAAAAACATTAAATGGATTAATAAATATAATTTGTCATCAAAATGAAACACAAAACCTTACTGCTCATCTCTTTGCTTTTTATCTTTTTGCAGGGAAATGCTGCTGAATTTACTATCCTGAATTATGGTGCTGAACCCGGAAAGCTTTCCACTTCAGCAATCCAGAAAGCTATTGATGCATGCCATGCATCAGGTGGCGGACAGGTCACCGTTCCTGCCGGTACATTCATAACCGGTACTCTTTTCCTGAAAAGCAACGTCATCCTTTATCTGGAAAACGGGGCTATACTCAAAGGAAGTACAAACCTAAATGACTACTCCAGACAGGGGCGGTCACCTGGTATCGTTTACTGCGAAAACGCCATTAACGTGGGCATCGCAGGAAAGGGAACCATTGACGCCAGCGGCGACAGTTTTTATGATTTTTCAAAAAATCATATCTACGATGAATTCGAAAAAAGCCGCACCCGTCAAAAAGAAAACTATATGCCCGAAGGAACTTTCTTTACTGACGGCCCGGTGAAACGCACACGGGCTCCGGGTATGACTCTGGTTTTCTTTCATTGTACAAATGTTTCAATTACCGGAATTACAATCAAAGACACCCCAATCTGGGCTACACGATTTGGCTTTTGTGATGGCCTTCTGATCGACGGAATTACGATCACCAATAATCCATTAGTTCCAAATAGCGATGGAATACATTGCACCATCTCACGGAACATCCGAATAGCAAACTGTAATATCTCAGCAGGCGACGATGCTATCGTCCTGACAGGTTTTCCAAAGGATGAAGAGACACCGGGACTTAACACGACCGAGCAGAAACCTCATCAGTATGGGAACAAAACGATCTACAGTGAGAACATGACCGTAACCAACTGCGTACTGAAATCAAGTTCTGCAGGCATCCGTATTGGCTACGGCCAACACCCTGTTCGCCGCTGTACCTTCTCCAATATTGTGATCCATGATTCAAACCGGGGTATTGGCATCTTTGCCCACGATGCCAGCAACATCGAAGACCTGATCTTTTCCAATATTTTTATTGAAACCCGCTTGTATAATGGCATTTGGTGGGGCCACGGGGAACCCATTCACCTCTCTTGTATCTCCAGGTTCGAAGGACTGAAAGCCGGCCAGATCAAAAACGTACAGTTTAATAACATCAATGCCATAGCAGAACAGGGAATCATGATTTATGGTCTGGAAGAAAGCAACCTCGAAAATATCCGGTTTAACAACGTTCAACTCCGCATGAGAAAAGGAAGGGAAACGATGAATTATGGCGGGAATATCGATCTACGACCCGCTTCCCCAAAAAGCATGCAGCTGTTTGAACAGGACATTCCCGGTTTATATGCACAGAACGTAAACGGCCTGACTGTTCGCGATTTCCAACTGACCTGGGGAGACGACCTGCCGGCTTTCTTTACCCATGGATTGGAGTGCAGGAATGTAAAGGACTTATTCATTGAAAATTTTGTGGGTGCAGGTAACCCCAATTCACCGGGAAGTAAAAAAGTAAGTTTGAAGAACACAACTGTATCTGAATAATCCAATGATCTTTCCATAAAGTTCACATAAATATCAAAACCTGCTGTAAGGAAAATTGTGACAGAACTGTACCATAAAGAAAAATATATTCGACCGGAACATGAAGGTTTTGAAAAAATGAACAGCAAAAAAATAAATAAAATGAATAGCAAAAAAAGAATTTCAGCATCAGGAATTGTGCTTTTATCGGCAACTGCAGCCCTGTTGACTGTATCGTGCAGTGAAAAACCTGACCCTCCCCGTAAGCCCAACATCATCTATATCATGGCCGACGACATGGGCTACAACGATCTGGGATGCTACGGCGCTTCACGCATCCAAACGCCCAACATCGACCAGATGGCAGCTGAAGGAATACGATTCACCCACCATTATGCCGGCACCTCGGTTTGTGCGCCTTCGCGTTCTGTACTCATGACAGGGCAACATACCGGGCATACACCAATCAGGGGAAACCTGCAATGGGAACCCTACGGTCAATTCCCCCTGCCCGAAAATACGGTAAATGTTGCCTCACTATTGAAAAATGCCGGGTATAAAACAACCCTCATCGGAAAGTGGGGACTTGGCACAGAAACGACACCGGGAAATCCGTTAAACCATGGATTCGATTCCTATTTCGGATACCTTTGCCAGGTGCTCGCCCATAACCATGCACCGGAATTCCTGATGGATAACGACCAAAAGGTTTCCCTGGGAAATATTGTGCAATATATGGATACTTCACACTGGACAGAAGGACTGGGCAGCTATCCTCTTGAGATCAAACAATTCTCACAGGAACTCTTCACCAAACGGGCACTCGAATTCATTGAAAAGAACCAGAACGATCCATTCTTTCTCTATTTCCCTGTCATTATTCCTCATGATAACGGAGAAGCCCCATCAGATAAGCGATATTCCGACATCCCTTCTTTTGAACCTTACGAAAATAAAGAGTGGACAGCTAATGAAAAAGGTTATGCCGCAATGATCACATACCTGGATAAAGAGGTAGCAAAAATACTCGGCAAACTCAAAGAGCTTGGCCTGCATGAAAATACCCTGGTCATATTTACGAGCGATAACGGGGGAGACTCACCCGATTCATTTGCCACCGAAAGCAACCTGCCTTTCCGGGGGCGTAAGCGTGATCTGTATGAAGGAGGAATACGCGTTCCTTTCATTGCCTGGTGGCCGGGAAAAATAAATCCTGGCACGGAATCAGACCATGTATCTGCTTTCTGGGACTTTCTGCCAACAGTATGTGACCTGGCCGGAATACAAAAGCCTGCAAACATCGATGGAATTTCATACCTGCCTGCTTTACTGGGTGAAAACCAGGCAAAACACAATCACCTTTATTTTGAATTTCATGAACTGGGAGGCAAACAAGCCGTGATCAAAGATAACTGGAAGCTGGTACGCCTGAATGTAAATGATCCTGCAAAAACAAGTCTCGAGCTTTATAATCTGCAGGATGATATCGCCGAACAAAACAACCGGGCAGAAGATTTTCCGGAGAAAGTGGCCGAATTGCTTCAACAAATAGAAGAAGACCACACGGAAAACCAATGGTTTAAGCTTTTACCTTAAACCATATGAGCCTTTGACATCTAAATAAACAAATCTCAAATTGTTATGAATTCTACAAAAAGCAACTTCATCACCACCTGTCTGCTCATCGTTATCCTGGCGTTTTCAACCCTGCAGGTCTTTGCTCAATATCCGGGCCTTGATCTCCCTCAGTATCCGGGAAGGTGGAATTCACAATGGATCACCCATCCCGAGATAGACAAAACTGCCTATAATCTGATACACTTCAGGAACACCTTCACGTTAGAATCGGTGCCTGAAAGATTTATTGTACATATAAGCGGTGACAATCGCTACCGGCTTTATGCAAACGGGCAGGAGGTCTGTTACGGGCCCCAGTTAGGTGATATGAGGCACTGGCGCTATGAGACCATCGACCTGGCTCCTTATTTGAAAAAAGGGGAAAACACGTTGGCAGCAGAGGTCATGAACTGGGGCGTGGAACGAAGCTATGGCATCGTTTCCTTCAAAACGGGATTTCTCCTGCAGGGAAATTCTCACGAAGAGATGAAAATCAACACCAATTACAACAGCAACTGGAAAGTATTCAGGAATGAAGGAATTTTCGAAAAAACGGTTTACTGGAGAGGTGGAGGAGATATTGTCGGAGGTTTTTATGCTGCTAATCCAACAGACTCCATCGTTGCATCAGATTATCCATGGGGATGGAATCAACCAGAATTTGACGACAGCAAATGGAGTACTCCTGAAGTAATATTTGCACAACCCAAAACAAGTGCCGGATCAGGTCATGGATGGATCCTTCAGCCCAGAACTACCCCGATACAAACAAATCAGAAAGAAAAGGCCGGACCCGTGATTCGAACTACCATGACAGAGGCTCACGGATTTAAATTCGATGGTCAGAATGTTCTAAAAATACCGGCAAACAGCAAGTATTCTTTCTTGTTGGACCAGGGTTTTGTTACCCTTGGTTATCCCAAATTAACCCTGTCGGGAGGAAAAAATGCCCGGGTAAAAGTAACCTACTCCGAAGCCCTGTACGATGAAAAAAACAGAAAAGGCAACCGCAATGATACAGATCAAAAAGTAATCAAAGGCATTAGTGATGTATATAGGATGGACGGAGGAAAAAACAGGGTCTTTCAACCAGTATGGTTTCGGACGTTTCGTTTTGTGCAGATTGAAGTTGAAACCCAACAGGAACCGCTCACCATCCATGATTTTCACAACATCTATTCAGCAGCTGACATGCCTGCTATTGCATCATTCAAAACCAAAAATCCGATCTACAGCCAGGTTTGGAATATCTGTTGGCATACGATGAAAATATGTGCACAGGACAACCTGATGAGTGATGCATACTATGAGCAGATGCAATATGTGGGTGATCTCCGACCTCACCTGAAGGGGTGGACAGCCCTCACCGGTGATCTGACATACTTCCGGAGTGCCATGGAGCAATTTAATAACTCCCGGCTCCCCGATGGAAATATTACCAGTTGCTATCCATTGAAAGCAACATTTGTCCATCCTACCTACTCGTTGATCTGGATCGATATGCTGCACGACCTGATGATGCTGGAAGGTGATAAAACCTGGATGGAATCGTATGTCGGTGAAATTCAGGAAGTATTTGATTATTACGAATCATTGATCAATGAAAATGGATTAGTAGGAATATCAGAATACCACATGTTCATCGACTGGTACCAGACTGGAGGTGGAAATTCAAAAGTAAATAACAATGGTAACTCTGCTATCCTCACCCTGAATTATGCCTATACCCTGAACCATGCCGCAGAAATAATGGAATGGCTTGGATTCAGGGAAAAAGCAGCAATCTATCGAATACAAAGTCGTAAATATGCTGAAATCACCCGAAAGCTATGTTTTGATGAAGAAAAAGGAATCTATGCAGATGACCCGGGAAAAACTTATTATGACCAGCGGGCATCCATACTGGCTGTTCTTTGTAACGCCCACACCGAAAAGGAAGCCCGGGAACTTATGGAAAAAATCCTGAATGATAATACCCAATACGATAGTGAAGCAAATCTTTTCTATCTGTTTTACCTCTTTGAGGCTATGAGAAAGACTGGTACCGGCAATCTTACCCATGAGCTACAACCCTGGAAAGATATAATTGATATGGGTATGTCAGGCACGCCAGAAAAACGAATTGAACAAAATCCACGTTCAGAAATTCATCCATGGACAGCCCATCCTGTATATTATTTCTTTAACGTCGCTGCCGGTATTAAACCCTCTTCCCCTGGGTTTAAAACCGTTGAAATAGAACCCAACCCAGGAGATATGGATCACCTGGAAGCCATTTATCCAACCATTCATGGAAATATTACAGTTACTTTGTCCTTTTCACCAGAAGGAAGAACAACAGGAAGAATAATCCTTCCTGCCGGTGTGGAAGGTGAATTCAAATGGAAAAATGAAAGAATACCTTTAAAATCAGGCGAAAATATAATATAAAATTCGATAAATGAAAAGATGAATTATATCAGTAAAAATCTATTGATTACCAATGATATAACCACCAATGCGAACCATAATAAATACAAAAATTAAGATGACAGTTCAAAAGAAAAGCTACCTGAAAATTAGATTTCTGGCCACAACTATATTATTCCTGATGGTTCAACATATATTTTCCCAACTACCTGTTGATGCTGATGGATGGACTATAGTTACGCCATCGCCCGATTCAAAAATAATCTATGTAAGCAGTTCACAGGGGATGGACACCAACAACGGTGAATCGCCTGAATCACCCGTAGCAACAATTGAGCGGGCCAAAGAACTGGTTCGAAACGGGTATCCTGACCACATTCTTCTCAAAAGAGGTGATGTATGGATCATGAAGGAAGGATTAGGTTCATTCTACTCGGGAAGAAGTGAACAGGAGCCTATGGTGGTGAGCTATTACGGAAAAGAAGGAGACCGGCCGCTGCTGAAAACGGAAAAAAACCTGGTTCATATCCAGGATTTGGAAAGGTCCCATCTGGCATTTATCGGTCTGGAACTGTATGCCTATAAACACGATCCCAACTCCCCTGATTATGAGAGTCAGCATGGCATTTCCGGAATTTCATACATCATAGCCAGAGGAGAGAACCTGCTGATCGAAGACTGCAAATTCAACTACATGCAAATGGGAGCCTACACCACCCCCAAAAACAATGAAGGAGCATTGAAAAATTTTAAATTCAGAAGAAACATCATCCTTCACTCCTGGGCCGGAGACTCCTATTTCATCCATGAACTCCGGACCAGGGTCCAGGGGATGTATATTTCAGGTGTGGATGGCATCCTCATCGAAGATAATCTTTTCGACCATAACGGTTGGAATGAGCAAATCCACGGAGCAGGTGCCACCATGTACAATCATAATATCTACATGTCGACCAACAATCCAAATTCTGGAAAAATCAACGTCCGAAACAATATCCTTGCACGCGGATCGGCACATGGACTTCAACTCCGATCAGGAGGAATTGTTGAAAACAACCTCTTTATCCAAAATGCCATCAATCTGAACCTGGGCTATCACGCAAATTCCCCGGCGAAACATGCTTTTGCCGTAGCAAAAAATAATGTTTTTCAGGAGGCGAGACTCATGGATTCACTCAATACCGAATACCCCAGAACCAGTTCAGTAAGAGGAATTGGAGAGATAACAATCCCTTCAGTCATCGAGAATAACATTTTTTCTAATTGCCTGAATAAAGCTCAGTTTGGAATCGATGTTTATAACGACAAATGGGGTATCGGAGGCGAATTGAAATTGAAAAATAATATCGTTTATAAATGGACAAATAAAAACGATAAACCGAAACCTGACTGGCCTGACCCGGACCGCACGATAGCCCGTTACCATCAATCCTTGGGGAAAAAGCCATCAACAGTCGCTTTCCTCCTGGAAGCCAGAAAAAGACCGGTGAAAACCTGGTGGCCGGAATATGCAGCCGATACAGTAAATGCATATTTCCGGAAAGGATTTAATTTATAACTGCTGGAAGCAAACATGACAAATATCTTTGATTAACAGGAGACCAAACGAACTTTATAAGTTCATCCATTGAGTTAAGACGTAAATTGAATAGTATAAATAACCAAAATTTTTAAACATGTTGAACAAACAATTTTTTTTTGCAGGACTGCTCCTCATCCTGATGAGTGCATGCAACAACAATCCACAACCGGTAAATCCCAACACAACACCCGAAGCTAAAGAACTGTTAACATACCTCTATTCTATTAGCGGAGAAAAAATTCTATCCGGGCAGCATAATTACGGTCATGAACTTACCAATTCAACAGACTCAATCATTGCCATAACGGGGAAAACTCCTTCCGTATGGGGTACTGACATATCAAACCTCAGTGATGAACTTTTTGCTGAAGCTGAACGACAATACCAAAACGGATCCATCATTACCCTGATGTACCACCAGGTAAAACCGTTTCATCACGACAGCATGGGTTTTTCACGCAGTGTTCAGGGAATGGTAACCGACGAAGAGTGGGAGCAAATTGTAACCCCGGGAACAGCCTACCACAATATGTGGCTGGAAAAAATTGACCAACGGGCAGCCATGCTGAAACGTTTCAAAGAGGCTGGTATTCCTGTGCTCTGGCGCCCTTACCACGAAATGAACGGGATGTGGTTCTGGTACGGAAACCGACCGGGTGAAAACGGTATACAAAAATTGTGGAAAATTATGTACGACCGGTACGTAAACCTCCACCAGCTGAATAACCTGATATGGGTGTGGAACGCCAATGCCCCACGCGACTGGAAAGATGATGAAGCCTATGCTTATGAACTCTTCTATCCGGGAAACGAATACGTTGATGTACTGGCTGCTGATATCTATAAAAACGACTATAAACAATCACACCACGACCAGCTTGTAGAACTTGGCAAAGGTAAAGTTATCGCGCTGGGTGAAGTGGGCGTTCTTCCAACACCTGAAATACTGAGCCAACAACCCAAATGGACATGGTTCATGTGCTGGGCACGATTCCCATGGACCCACAATACCCGAGAACAAGTACAAAATATATACAACGACCCCAGGGTGCTAACTCGTCAATAATTACATAAATACACCTATACAAGAATCTTCCAAACAGGAAAATAATGCGCTGAAATCAGAAAAAATCCTTTTGTATAATACCCCGAATAACTATGCAAAAACCATTGTGAAATGAATATTCACAATGGTTTTTGGCTTTTTATATGCCTCCGGATAAAAAGGTAAGAAAAGAATTCAAATGCAAAACAGGTATGGATTAACATTAATTTTCTTGTTACTGCGTATCTCAGGCTAACCCGGAAGGAGAATGCTAACTCCTGACCCTCAAAGAATCATCCAAGTATTTCACAATAATTTGGCACACCATTTGATATACATAATATAATTATGTTCATTAATTGTAAAAGTGGCGTAAATAAAGGACTTTATCGGTTCTTAACATTTATTTAACACGAGTTTTTTCGATAAAAATTCATCGTTTAAGGTTATGAAACTCAATTTTGTGGTTCTAAACCAAAAAAATTTATTCCCTCATTTCCCCGGACATATCGGTCAACCTTTCTTAAAACATGCCATTTTCAGATGTAAACCTATAGTTTTACGCAGTTTTAAAATATTATCACTTAAAAATTACATTTATGAGATTAAAACTTCTACTTTTCGTAACTATGTTCGCAGGTATCCTGACTGCACAGGAGGATACCATACGAACGTTAATTATTACCGAGGCCCATTTAGGCTCTCCGGAACGAAATTTCGTTGAAATTTCAAACGTTGGAAACGAGCCTGTTCAGTTGGGCTATTTTGAGATTGGGGAATCAATAACAGATGATTTCTCTCCGGCAGCAGATAAATTCATCAGGCTGCCTGAAAAAGAATTGCAACCAGGGGAAAGCTTTTTAATTGCTGTGGTTCATGATTTTTCGGGAGAAAATGCCCGCGCACTAGGGTTGGAAAACTACAGCAATCCGGAGCCATCTCAGATTGCAAAAATTGCTGATCTTCAGATACATGTTGCAGATTATGACTTTTTCAACAATAAGCTGGGTATTAGTCAGGAATTTGAAAAATTCGACAGTATCACATCTACTGCTTTTTTAAACACCCACTTTGGACGTCCGGCAATTTATCTGGAACAACATTTCCCCAACGGGGACTCGCTTGTTGTTGATCAGGTGATGGGCGTGTTTGACACAGCAACCGACACAGAGGGTGTACTGGCTAACAAAGGTATGACTGTTGACCAGGATTCCTATGATGTAGCCGGTTATCCTAATGCGGGATCATTTGCAACCTTAATTCGTAAATATGCTGTAAAACAAGGGAATACGGAATTTGTCCGGGGTACCGCTGAAGATGATTCAGAATGGATTGCCATTAAGAATATCAGTGGAATGGATAACCAACTGGAAAACTGGCGTTATGCTAACCGCGTACAACCCTGGACTATGGGTAACCACGGTGATTATAAGCTGGATGCCAATACGCTGGAGTCAGATGTGATTGACGTGGATTTTGAAAACAAAACACTGACCGTTCCGTGGGGATTGAAAAAGCCGGACGATATCATGCTGAACATGGTGAAAAAACCTGGTATTGCCTGGTTTTATCACTTGTCTACTGTCCCGGAAGACTCCATTTCTTTTGCCTGTAAAACCGGTGACAAACTGGATATCATTGTCTGCGGTACAGAGGCATACAGGGCTACTTTCGACATTGTTGTGAATCCGCCCACAGCTTCCGACAATATAGTAATCACCAAAATGAATGAAGGAGATGATTATGCCTACTATTTCGAAAGGGCACGTTTTGCCTGGCCACAGGTAACCCGTTTGGAACATGGCAATGACACGATTACCGGCGACGGATCGTCTATTGCAAACCGGGGGCTTCCACAAGGATTGCGTATCGATACTCTGCTCGAAAGACTGGAAAAACCGGTAAATGCTACCTGGGAGATCGTTCCGGTTGATGGTAACACGAAAAGACCTGACCTGCTTGACGGCGATGTGCTGAAAGTGATTGCTGAAGATGGCAGTGTGAAAGAATACTATCTAAAGGTCAGCATGAATGTTGGAAATGATGTAGCTACTTTAACGACCATTACCTGGCCTGACATTCCTGACCAGGAATTCTTTGAAATGGTTTACGGATGGGAAGGCGATACGATTCCAAACTTCATGCCCAATGTTTTCAACTACCAGTTAAAATTACCCCCCGATGTTACTACAGTTCCTGCTACCCTGGCTAAACCATCGAACCTGAATGCCAATGTACAGGTGAAACGTGCCACATTCCTGAAAGGAACACAGGAAGAACGGACAACGGTTTATACCGTAACGGCAACCGACGATACTACCATCAAGGTGTATAACGTGGAATGGCAACCGGAAACAGATCCTCTCTATATCCAACCCTTATCGGCAGACCCCTTCTTCTCGGAAAAGATCACCCGCGAATACTTCTCCAATGAATACCTTGAAATATGTAACCCGGGGAACCAACCGTTGGATTTAAGTGATTACATGATTGCATCATCCTATTCAACCAACCCTGCTGATGCCATTACCTTTAATCCCGAAGATTGGTTGCAACGTTTCCGTAAATATGTTCCCGGATACAAATGGGTCGACCAAGCTACCTGGGCCAATAAACCCGGATATTTAGTGCCTGACGTGGCTGTTAATCCAATTGTCAGCGGTGGTGACGTATTCTGTTTGGGAGAACCCCGCGATAATGGTACCTGGGGATTCGGAAGCACAGGCTGGAGTATGTACGACTGGCCGGGAGCCATGGGTGGAAAATACGGACAGAGCGATGTGAACTTCTATAACTTCGGAAACTCCTGGGGTAACCCCT
>JAQVON010000063.1:0-5908 GCA_028702595.1 Mariniphaga sp.
ATGTCGGCCTGGATAAACCGTTCAAATATGGTCTGCTGATGTGCCCCGGAAATCCCAATCCCCGTGTCCGACACAAAAAATTCTATCCGGTTGGCCAGCATCCGGTAACCCACCCCGATGTTCCCTTCATGTGTATACTTCAATGCATTATTGATCAGATGCATGAAGATCCCTCTCAGTTTCCCCTCATCGGTGTTCAAAACAACCTCCTGGTCAGGCAGCGCTTTCCTGCCAGTGATCGCTATACCTTTTCTTCGCGCAGCAGGTTCATAAACGTGCAGAAAATAATCGATCAGCTTGTTCACTTTCACCTCAGAATGGCGCACAGACACGATTCCCGTTTCAATTTTTGAAATCTCCATCAGCTCGTTGATGACTTGCAGCATCCGCTCACTGCTACGATGAATAATTTCAATATAATGGTCCTTTTCCTCACCGGTCAGACACGGATTCTTCAATAATGAGGTAAATCCGATGATCCCACTCATGGGCGTTCTGATCTCGTGGCTGACATTAGCCAGGAAAGCAGACTTCAGCTGTTCACATTTCTCCGCTTCCTCCCGGACTGCCTTCAGCTCTTCAGCCAGCCTTTTTTTCTCGGTGATGTTCTCATAAAACGACACATAATGGGTAATCTCTCCCTGCCTGTTCCGGTTAGGAAAAATGGAAATGCTGCCCACAAAACAATCTCCGTTTTTCTTTTTGTTCACCAGCTCACCATGCCAGACCTTCCCGTTACGGAAGGTCTCCCGCAAATTTTCAACAAACGATTCCGGTGGTTTGGTGGCCAGTAAAAAAAGAGGTTTTAATCCTGTTATCTCCCCCAAAGTATAACCCGTAAGTTTTGTAAATGCTGAGTTTGTATACTCTGTCTTTCCCGCTGTATCCATGATGAGGATGCTTATGGGAATCTCTTCGATCACCCGGTGTATCCCGATCGATTCGTTCAGTTTTTCAAGCCGTTGATGATGCTCACGGAAATGCTTACACAATTGTTGTTCCATCTTTCTGATTCCTGCTTAGCCTTGATTCAACTGTCAATTGACAATTGTATCTGAAAATCATTATATTTATTAGAGACTGTTGCGTCCAATCTGTCTGTCTTTTCCCGGCGATCCTTCAAACGGAGTTCTCTCCCCATTTTCAGTAGTCCGTGCCGGAACGGTCAAAGTCGCCACAAGATAGAGAAAATGCATAAAAATTCGTAAAATAATGAATTTATTTTCACTTCGTCAGTCGTAATTTCTCAATCGTCAGTCTCTTCAACTACTATTTTCATGGACAGTTGGATTCTTTTTCGTTCCACATCCACTTCTTTGACTCTGACCATCACATGCTGATGAAGTTTAACAATTTCATTTGGATCGGCAACAAACCGGTTAGCCAGTTCCGAGATATGCACCAATCCGGATTGTTTCACGCCGACATCGACAAATGCGCCGAATTTTGTAATATTATTAACTATTCCGGGCAGGATCATTCCCACTTTCAGGTCGTTGATTGAGAACACACCTTCAGCAAATTCGAACACCTGGATAGCTTTTCGCGGGTCTCTGCCGGGTTTCAGGAGTTCATTTTTTATATCATTCAGGGTAGGCAGTCCCACGAGCGGGGACATATATTTTGTCAGGTCTATTTTCCGGACATACGATTCCTGTTGAATCAGGTCACTGATGCTACAATTCATGTCGGCCGCCATTTGCTCCACCACCGGATATGACTCCGGGTGCACGGCTGAATTATCGAGGGGATTATCGCTGTTGTCGATTCGCAGGAATCCGGCAGCTTGTTCGAATGCTTTAGGCCCCATCCGGGGTACATTTTTCAGAGCATCCCGCGAGTGGAAAGCGCCATATTCATTCCGGTACTCCACAATATTCTGGGCCAGCTGAGGGCCCAGTCCCGACACATAATGGAGCAGGTGCCGGCTTGCTGTATTCAGGTTTACCCCCACCTGGTTCACGCTAAGTTCCACCACGGTATCCAGACTGTCTTTCAGTTTTTTCTGGTCTACGTCGTGTTGATATTGTCCAACGCCGATACTTTTGGGGTCTATTTTCACCAGTTCGGCCAGGGGGTCCATCAGGCGTCGACCGATAGAGACAGCACCGCGCACGGTGACATCGTATTGGGGAAATTCCTGGCGGGCTATGGGGGATGCGGAATAGACCGACGCACCATCTTCGCTGACCACAAAAACCCTCAGCTCCCGGTTAAAATGGAGCTTTTTGATGAATGCTTCTGTTTCGCGACTGGCCGTTCCATTTCCGATAGCGATCGCATCAATCCTGTACATCTCCACCATAGATGTCAGTTTTTTGGCAGCCATTTTCTTATCCTCCTGTGGTTTATTCGGATAGATGGTATCATTATGCATCAATCCCCCCTGTTGATCGAGGCACACCACTTTACAGCCTGTCCGGTAACCCGGGTCAATGGCCAGGATTCGTTGTTGTCCCAGGGGAGGGGCCAGCAGCAGTTGTCTCAGGTTTTCCGCGAAAACAGCAATTGCTTCCTGGTCGGCTTTTTCCTTGGAGAGGTTGGCAAACTCATTTTCTATGGAAGGTTCTATCAGTCGTTTATAGCTATCGACCACCGCCAGACGTACCTGGTCAGCACACGGATTTGTCCGCAGCACAAAAAACCGGGTCAGGTGTTCCAGGGGCAGCGTTTCATTTGGCTTCACTGACACACGCAGGAAGCCCTCGGTTTCGCCCCTGCGCATGGCCAGCAGCCGGTGTGACGGGCACTTCTTCAGCGGCTCCTCCCACTGAAAATAATCGCGGTATTTTGCTGCTTCCTCCTCTTTTCCCTTAACCACCCGGGAGGAGATCACTGCACCTCTTTCAAATTCCCGGCGCACAATAATCCTGGCTTTTTCGTTTTCACTGATCCATTCGGAAATAATATCGCGTGCACCGGCAAGCGCCTCTTCAGCCGTTTTCACGGGGTCGTTCAAAAAGCGGGCTGCCAGCACCTGCACGTCGGCCTCATGCTGCTTCATGATCAGCTTGGCCAGAGGTTCCAGTCCGCGCTCCCGAGCAATGGTTGCTTTGGTGCGACGCTTAGGCTTGTATGGCAAATAGATATCCTCCAGTTCTACCGCATCATAACAATGCTCTATCCGGCTTTTCAAATCAGGTGTTAACTGTTCCAGCTCTTCTATGGTTTTCAGGATTGTTTTTTTTCTGTTCTCCAGCGCTTTGAATTTTTCGCCCTGCTCCTTGATGTACAACACCTGGATCTCATCGAGGCTCCCTGTGCGCTCCTTTCGGTAACGCGAAATAAACGGCACGGTTGCCCCTTCATCCAGCAGCTCCAGGGTATTGTTCACCTGATGGAGTTGTACCCCCAGCTGTTGCGCCATTATTTCAATCATTTTTTGATCCATTCCCATTCAGTTTATTCATCACAAAGGTAAAAAAGGACAGGTGAATTCCTAGCTGTTCGGAGCAGATGAGTGCATTCCTGACAACCGGAGCGCCTGGCGCAACCGGAACAGGGAAAATTCTGCCGGCAGCCGGAACCCGTGATTTTCCTTTTTGCTAATTCCTCATCAGGCAACAGAACAATCGTTTTGCCCTTTCACAATTTCCTCGTATTTTTGCCTGCATCTTCAAAAAAATATTGAATACATGTTTGAAAATTTATCAGATAAACTCGAGCGGTCGTTCAAGCTGCTGAAAGGGCAGGGCAGGATCACCGAAATAAATGTTGCAGAAACGCTCAAAGACATCCGCCGGGCGCTGCTCGATGCCGACGTCAACTTCAAGATTGCCAAAACATTCACCGACGACGTAAAGCAAAAAGCGTTAGGTCAGGATGTGCTGACCTCCGTTAAACCGGGTCAGCTGATGGTCAAGATTGTGAAAGATGAGCTGGCTGAGCTGATGGGCGGCACCTCGGTCGATATCGACCTCAGCGGTTCACCTGCTGTGATCCTGATGGCCGGGTTGCAGGGTTCAGGAAAGACCACTTTCTCGGGCAAGCTGGCGAACATGCTGAAACGCAAAAAGGGACGGCATCCCCTGCTGGTGGCAGGTGACGTGTACCGCCCCGCAGCTATCGAGCAGCTGAAAGTGCTGGGAGAGCAGATACAGGTACCCGTTTACACCGAGGAAGGAAACACCGACCCGGTGAAAATTGCGCTGTCGGCCATCCGGGAAGCCAAAAAACAGGGAAACGATGTGGTGATCATCGACACCGCGGGCCGACTGGCAATCGATGAGCAGATGATGAATGAGATCTCAGCCATCAAAAATGCCGTGAAGCCCAATGAGATCCTGTTCGTGGTTGACTCCATGACCGGTCAGGATGCGGTGAACACAGCCAAAGAGTTCAACGAACGCCTCGACTTCAACGGCGTGGTGCTGACCAAACTCGACGGCGACACACGCGGCGGGGCAGCCCTCTCCATCCGCGCAGTGGTGGAAAAACCTATAAAATTTGTGGGAACCGGTGAAAAACTGGATGCCATCGATGTGTTCCACCCCACGCGAATGGCCGACCGGATACTCGGCATGGGTGATATCGTCTCCCTGGTGGAAAAAGCACAGGAACAGTACGACGAGGAAGAAGCACGGAAGTTGCATAAAAAACTGGCAAAAAATACCTTTAACTTCAACGACTTCCTGAAACAGATCAACCAGATCAAAAAAATGGGCGATTTGAAAGATATGGTCTCCATGATCCCTGGTATGGGTAAAGCAGTGAAAAACCTCGACCTCGACGATGACGCATTCAAGCATATAGAAGCCATCATTTACTCGATGACAAACGCCGAACGGGAAGACCCGGCTCTGATTAACGGAAGCAGACGGAAACGAATAGCCGACGGATCAGGCACCAGCATCCAGGAGGTTAACCGGTTGCTCAAACAGTTCACCGAAACACGGAAAATGATGCGCATGGTGTCACAGGGGAAAAATATCCAACACGTCATGCAGGGCATGAGAAAAACCAAAAGATAAAAGCACCGTTAAAATGGCCGTGCGTAACAACACTCCACAAAAAATCAATACCATGAAACTTATCGACGGGAAAAAAGTAGCTGCTGACATGAAGCAGGAAATTGCACAACAAGTAACTGAGCTGAAACGTGCCGGCGGAAAAACACCTCACCTGGCAGCCATCCTGGTTGGGCACGATGGAGGAAGTGAAACCTATGTTGCTTACAAAATAAAGGACTGCGAGGCAGTAGGTTTTCAATCATCGCTCATCCGTTATGAAGATGATGTGCCCGAAGAGGAGCTGCTCGCAAAAGTGAAGGAGCTGAATGAAACAGCCGGTATCGATGGATTTATCGTTCAGCTGCCCCTGCCCGCGCATATCTCCGAACAGAAGGTGATTGAAGCCATCGACCCGCGCAAAGATGTGGACGGCTTTCACCCCGAGAACCTGGGAAGAATGGTCATTGGCCTGCCGTCGTTCGTTTCTGCCACACCTTATGGAATCCTTGAGCTGCTGAAAAGATACCAGGTGGAAACCAGTGGGAAGCATTGTGTGATCATTGGACGGAGCAATATTGTCGGTCGACCGTTAAGCATCCTGCTGTCACAAAAAGCTGTCAACGCAACCGTTACGGTAGCCCACAGCCGTACCCGGAACCTCAAAGAACTCTGCCTGACAGCCGATATACTGATCGCAGCCATTGGCGTTCCTGAATTTGTAAAAGGAGATATGGTCAAACAGGGAGCTGTCGTGATTGATGTGGGAACCACCCGGGTGAAATCGGATCAAACAAAATCAGGATTTAAACTCAAAGGCGACGTGCTGTTCGACGAAGTGGCGCCCAGGTGCGACTATATCACCCCGGTGCCGGGAGGTGTGGGCCCCATGACCCGCGTGGCTCTCCTCCAGAATACCCTGCTGGCAGCTACAAGAAAAATATACAAAGATTAGACTTCTC
>JAQVON010000063.1:6008-18204 GCA_028702595.1 Mariniphaga sp.
TAAATCTTTTTTTATTTTTGAGCCACGAGAAAGGAAATCCAAAAGTAAACAATGGAAAGTGTTGAATCCATGGAAGAAAATGTAAGTGCTGAAAAGGCAGTAAATGATGTTATTCAATCCAAAACCATTCGGGCAGGTCAACGAACCTATTTTTTCGATGTGAAAAGTACACGGTATGGGGAGTACTACTTAACCATCACCGAAAGCAAAAAGAAATATGATGCAGATGGCGGTTTCCATTACGAAAAGCACAAGCTATTTCTTTATCCCGAAGACTTTGAAAAGTTCTGCACAGGCATGCAGGAAATGATTGATTTTATTGAAGAAACAAGCTTTGAATAAAAAAGAACGTTTCGAAAAAGTCATTCTCTATTTTGAGAAAAACATGCCGGTGGCCGAGACCGAATTGGAGTACAGCGATCCGTTCCATCTGATTGTTGCGGTCATTCTTTCGGCACAGTGCACCGACAAGCGTGTCAACCAGATCACCCCTGCCTTGTTCCAAGCCTTTCCTACGCCGGAGAAGATGGCGTCAGTTGAACCGGAAGATATTTACAGGTACATCAGGAGTTGTTCCTATCCCAACAACAAAGCCAGGCATCTGAGTGGCATGGCCCGGAAGCTGCTGGAGCTTTTTGACGGCCGGGTACCTGATGATGTCAACGAGCTGCAAAAGCTGCCGGGAGTAGGACGAAAAACAGCCAATGTCATTGCTTCGGTCATCTACAACAAACCGACACTTGCTGTCGACACACATGTATTCCGTGTTGCCGCCCGCATTGGATTAACAACTGCTGCAAAAACACCGTTGGCTGCTGAGATGCAACTCCTGAAATACATCCCCGGAGAACTCAGACCCAAGGCCCATCACTGGCTGATCCTGCATGGAAGGTATGTCTGTACAGCGCGGAAACCTCTCTGCGATACATGCGGATTAAAAGATGTGTGCCGCTTCTTCCGGCAAAAGAGAGGAAAACAGGAAGCTACCCGATAAGCAGCAGGCTCACAGCCATCACCGCCATACCGCCGATCAACCCGTATATGCCCCAGTGATGTTCCCCGTATTCCTCAGCTGAAGGCAACAACTCATCGAGCGATATAAACACCATGATTCCGGCAACAGCCGCCATAACCGATGCAAAAATGATCTCCGTATTGCCCGCGGTTAGCAGAGGCATCAGCAACAGGTAAGCCAGCAAGGCCCCAACCGGCTCGGCAAGCCCCGAAAGAAAAGAGTAAAGAAAAGCCTTTTTCCGGTCGCCCGTGGCATAAAAAATGGGAACAGACACCGCAATACCCTCCGGGATATTGTGGATAGCCACGGCAATGGCAATGGCAATACCCATAGCCGGATCATTCATCGCCGTCATGAAAGTGGCAATGCCCTCCGGGAAGTTGTGAATGGCAACCACCAAAGCTGTGAATATACCCATCCGGTATAACTTATCGTGGTTTTTATCCTTATCCCGCTTCTTCAGCTCCTCCAGCGATCTCATCTCATGCGGGTTTTCAAACGAAGGAATAAACCGGTCAATCAGCGCAATAAGCAGGATACCCCCAAAAAAAGACGTCAGAGCAAATAAATTCCCCCTGAATTCTCCAAATATTTCCATAAAACCTTCCTTCGCTTCTGCAAAAATCTCAACAAATGAGATGTAAATCATCACCCCCGCAGAGAACCCCAACGATACTGTCAGTAACTTGGTGTTAGTCCTCCGGGCAATAAATGCTATCGTACTGCCTATCCCGGTCGCCAAACCGGCAAAAACAGTTAACAACAATGCAGTCAACACATTGGAATTGTCCATACTTTCAAATTTGAACTCAAAAATATAAAAAAGTATCAGAACTCAATTGCATCCATTCAATTATCAGGGCTATAACGCTGAAATGCAAATATAAACTACAAAGGCGTCATTCGTCATTGGGAATTCATCATTGGTTATTCATAATTAATTATCAAATATCTTCGGGAGGTTCTTTGAAATTATACCAAACTTTATACTTTTGTGCCTTTACTTGTTAAACTTAAAAATTCATAGTTATGGCATATAAAATTTCTGATGAATGTATTGCATGTGGAACATGTATAGATGAGTGCCCGGTTGATGCAATTTCTGAAGGTGATATTTATGTAATTGATCCTGATCTTTGCACCGATTGTGGTTCATGTGCAGAAGTTTGCCCGGTAGAATGTATTTCAGTTGACGAATAATTAGCCGGACGACATAAAAAAAAACGGAATGCCTGGTTCTTTACGGAGCCGGGCTTTTTTTCAGAAACCGGGCAGGGTCATAAAAACGGTTGGCAGGAGCAACAGGAACCCCAGTACCAACAGCAGGGCTACCAGTGGCCACACCCATTTAAACCATTTTTCGAAGGGGATACGCGCAATACCCAACACACCAATCAGCACACCCGAAGTGGGGGTGATCAGGTTGGTAAAACCGTCACCCAGTTGAAAAGCTACTACTGTGGCCTGGCGTGAGATACCAATCAAATCAGAGAATTGCGACATGATCGGCATGGTGAGTGCAGCCTTCCCCGAGCCGGAAGGAATGAAGATATTCAGGAAAGTCTGAACAATATACATTCCCGTGATGGATCCTGTTTTTCCGATATCCTGCATACCCAGTGATACATAATAGAGAATGGTATCGATAATCTTTCCCTCCTCAAGAATGACAACAATACCCCCTGCAAGTCCCACAACCAATGCTGCCGGCAGAATATCCTGAGCTCCCTGAATAAACGAGTGGGTGATCCCGTTGGCCGATTTGCCGGAGGCTATCCCCGAAAAAATCCCCAACGCCAGAAACAGCGTGGCGATCTGCGACACATACCAGCCATGGCCCATCACCCCGATGATCAGGAAAACAATAGTAAAACCCAGCAGGTTCAGAATAAAATACTGATAAGAATGGCGCAAAGCCAGAAATCCGGCAGCAATAAACAGCACGGTAGTGACCGGTATCGCCGGCAGCCTCAACGCACTGTTCCCGATTTTTAAAGCGCTCACCGGATAAAAAACTGAAAAAAGGATCAGAATAACCACTACCGCGACAAACGAAATCCATGCACCCCGGGTTATTAAAGGAACAAATTCCACCTGTTCATTTTTGTTTCGTCTGCGCCAGTGGGCATCTTCCTCATAGACAAGTGATCTCTCCGGATTTTTTTTGATCCGCGCGGCATACCGCATGATAAAGGTAAACCCTGCCAGGTTGATCACCAGCCACATGAACAACCGGTATTCTATACCCGAGAACAGGGGAATATGCGATAATCCCTGGGCAATACCCACCGTAAAAGGGTTCAGAAAAGCACCGGCAAACCCCAGGGCAGCAGCAACAAAACAGAGAGAGACACCTACAATGGAATCGTACCCCATGGAGATGGCCAGCGGCACAAAGATGATGGTGAAGGCAATGGTCTCTTCACTCATCCCGAAAACAGCCCCAAAAAGACTAAAAATGAACATGATGCCCAAAAGAATCATCGGATGGGTTCGCCCCCCGCGCAACAACCACGTATGTTCCCACCTCTTTGTATAGTTCAGGAACGCGTAAATACCCATATCAATCGATTTGCTCTCGTTCATAATCCAAAACGCCCCACCAATCAGAATAATAAAAATGATGATGTGGGAAGTATTCACAAAACCATCGAAGAAAGCCGACAGAACCTCCCAGGTTTGGGGCTGTCCCTCAATGAACCGGAAGGAACCGGGTTGGATCACCTCCCGCTCGGTCTGGTTGACCATCACCCGCTCCCGCTCAAACTCCCCGCCGGGAATAACCCAGGTGCAAACCGCACAAAACAGGATCAACAGAAAAATAATAACATAGGTATGAGGTACTCTTTTTAACATGACTCCATCTGTTTTGCTGCCGAAAATAATAAATCATTCGATCCATTCAATTTTTTTGAACACTTTACCAAACTGTTTTCTCAAAACCCGGAAAATATAAACCTGATATCAAAGGAAAAAAAATCATATTTATTTAAAAACATATTTTGATTTTAAATACAAATTTGTAACTTCATTGAAATTATTATCAAATAAACTTATGAAGCTATTACTGGAACATATCAGGGAGCTGGTTCAGGTTGAAGACGAGCCGGTACCATTTCGTTCAGGACAAGAAATGGCACAGGTAACAACCATCAGGGATGCTTTTTTGATCATACAGGACGAGTTGATACAGGATTTTGGCACGATGAGCCAGCTCAAGGATGTTTATCAGGATGATGATTTTCTGATAGAGATAGACTGTTCCAACCGGTTGGTTTACCCCACCTATTGTGACTCGCACACGCACCTGGTTTTTCCTGCCTCCCGCGAGCAGGAGTTTGCCGGTCGCATCCGCGGGTTCTCCGGCGGCAGGGAGCAGTCTGGGGAGGGAGTTCGTCAGGCTGCCCGGCTCTTACACGACATGCCCGATGAGAAGCTCTATTACAGTGCCATGGACCGGATCAACGAGATCATGAAGACGGGCACCGGAGCTGTGGAGATCAAAAGTGGTTACGGTCTGAACCCAGCCGATGAGCTTCGGATGCTGCGCATCATCAAGTGGATCAGAGAAACCTCCTCCTTATGTGTACGAGCCACTTTTATGGGGGCTCATGTCCTTCCTGAAGCGTATCGTCACCGCAAGTCGGCCTATGTCGATCTGGTGATCAATGAGATGATCCCGCAGGTTGCTTCGGAGGAGCTGGCCGACTTTATTGATGTTTACTGCGACCGCGGTTATTTTTCGGTGGAAGACACTGACCGGATACTAATGGCCGGCATAAAATACGGACTCCGGCCGAAGGTACATGCCAACAAGCTGGGCAATACGGGTGGAGTGGAGGTAGGGGTGAAGTACAACGCCCTGTCGGTCGATCACCTGTTGCACATTGGTGCGCACGAGATAGAAATACTGAAAGATTCAGAAACCATGCCCACCGTGTTACCGGGGGTTTCATTTTTCATGGATACGGGATTAGCGCCTGTGCGGGAGATGATTCAGGCCGGACTTCCTGTTGCTCTGGCTTCCGGGTACAATCCGGGAACAGCGCCGGGCGGAAATATGAACCTGATCTCCTCGCTGGCATGCATACAGCACAAGATGCTGCCGGAGGAGGTCATCCATGCCACTACACTGAATAGTGCTTATGCCATGGGCGTGAGCAACCGGCTGGGAAGCATAGCCCGCGGCAAAATAGCGAACGTGTTTATAACCACTGAAATACCGGGAATAGATTACCTGCCATACTCCCTGGGATCCAATCTGGTAGAAACGGTTATCCTGAATGGGGAAGTGCAGTCATTTTAGCAGGTTATGGTCAGACAAATTATTGAATGCATACCGAATTTCTCGGAAGGAAGAGACATGGAAGTGATCCGTGCGATCACCGGGGCTATTGAGTCGGTGGAAGGTATTCTGCTGTTGAATGTTGATATAGGCCGGGCTGCCAATCGCACCGTGGTGACCTTTGCCGGAGAACCTGCCGGTGTGGTGGAGGCAGCCTTTCGGGGCATAAAAAAAGCTGCTGAGGTGATTAACATGTCGCGGCATGAGGGTGTTCATCCGCGGATTGGTGCTACCGATGTTTGTCCTCTGGTGCCTGTAGCCGGCATCACGATGGGGGAAACGGCAGAGCTGGCGCGGTGTTTAGCGGAGAGGGTAGGGAATAGGCTGGCCATCCCGGTTTATTGTTACGAATCGGCTGCTTTCAGCACGAGCCGGCAAAGTCTGGCACACTGCCGTGCCGGCCAGTACGAAGGCTTAAAGGAGAAGATCACCACTGCAGAGGGGAAGCCTGATTTTGGTCCGGCCGCCTGGTCTGACCGCCTGGCCCGCACCGGAGCAACAGTGATCGGTGCCCGCCACTTTTTGGTGGCCTACAACGTGAACCTGGATACCACCTCGGTGCAGATCGCTCATGAAATAGCCTGTGATGTGCGGGAGTCAGGTCGTTTCATCCGCGAGGGAGGCACACCTGCCGGCGAGATTCTCCGGGAGAAAGACGGCACCCCCCGGCGGCAGCCCGGATCCCTGAAAAATGTGCGGGCTATTGGCTGGTTTATCGAAGAGTACAACCTTGCCCAGGTGTCGATGAACCTGACCAACCTGGCTGTCACACCTGTGCATGTGGCATTCGAAGAGGTCCGGGAAAAAGCCGGGAACAGAGGCGTCGGCGTAACCGGATCCGAGCTCATAGGCCTGATCCCCCTGCAGGCCTTGCTCCATGCAGGAAAATACTTCCTGCAAAAGCTAAACCGGTCAACCAGCGCTCCCGACGGGTTGATCATTGAAATGGCATATAAGGCTATGGGAATGGACGATTTATACCCGTTCGACCCGGAAAAAAGGATTATTGAGTACCTGATAGGCAGGTCATGGAAAAACGACCACGGGTAACCGACTGATCTGCGCTCCAGCAAATCAATACCTCTCCAATTTTGAAAAGAAGAAATCCGCTTCAATCACTGCATTCTCATCACTGTCGGAGCCATGCACAGCATTTTGCTGCAGGTCGGTTCCATAAAGCTTACGGACGGTTCCTTCGGCGGCATTCGCCGGGTTAGTAGCCCCGATGAATGTCCGGAAATCTTCAACAGCATTTTCTTTCTCCAGAACCATGGCCACAATCGGGCCAGAGCTCATAAATTCCACCAGAGAGTCGAAAAAAGGCCTGCCCTGATGAACCGCGTAAAACGCTCCGGCCTGCGCGGCAGTGAGACGCGTTAGCTTCATCGCCCTTATCCGGAAGCCGGCAGCAGTGATCAGCTGAATAATCGAACCGGCATAATTTTTTCTGAAAGCCGTAGGCTTAATCATGGTGAATGTTTGGTTTCCTGCCATTTTAAAAAATTTAAGTTCCTGCAATATTAACAAAATTTGAGAAAAGATGCCTTTGTACGCACTTCAGATTTCTTATCTTTGTCCATTCAAATTTACAATATTTTGATAAACACTGGAAATGAGATTTTTACCTCTTTACAGGATTTACTGACGCGCCGGAAGCAAAAAATTTTGCTGGTGACGCATGAAAATCCTGATGGCGATGCCATTGGTTCATCGATCGGACTGGGAGAGGTATTGTTACATGCCGGACATGATGTAAAGATTGTTGTACCCAACGACTACCCGTTATTTTTACACTGGTTCTCCTCTAATGTAGAGATCATCGTTCACATACGGCAAAAAAAGGAGGCCAGGATTCATTTTGAGGAAGCTGATCTCCTGATTTGTCTCGATTTTAACGAGACGAAGCGGACTGCTCAAATGAGAAAAAAGGTAGAACAGTTTTCGAAGATAAAGGTATTGATTGACCACCATCCCAATCCTTCCGAATTTTGTGACTACATGATATCCGAACCAGAGTACAGCTCCACAGCCGAACTGGTATTTGATGTCATTGACCGGATCCACCTCATGCAGCATCTCCACCATCATGCTGCTGAAGCCCTTTTCGCGGGTATCATGACCGATACCGGATCGTTTAGTCATAACATCTCCCGGCCGCAGACCTTCCAGACCATTGCCCGGTTGATGGAGTGGGGCATTGATACTGAAAAGATCCATGCTGCCGTTTACCACAACTTCTCGGCCCATCGCATGAAGTTGCTCGGCTACTCCCTCAATCAGAATATGGAAGTGCTTCCCGAATACCGGACGGCCGTGATGTGGCTCTCACAAAAAGAGCTGGAGGAGCACCATTTTCAACCAGGCGACACGGAAGGCTTTGTGAATTATCCCCTTTCCATCCGGGACATCGTGTTCAGCGCCCTGTTCATGGAAAAAAATGACCATGTGAAAATTTCATTCCGGTCGAAAGGAAATTTCCCGGTAAACGATTTTTCACGAACCCACTTTACCGGAGGAGGCCACAGAAATGCAGCCGGAGGGGAGTGCGCACTGCCTCTCGACCAGGCAGTTGAGAAATTCAGGCAACTTTTAGCCGGATATAAGCATCAATTATTGGAAACAACCATTTAAAAGAAAATGTAAATGAAACTTTTCAGAAACATCATCATGGGCATGGCAGCAGTGATTGCTGTATCCTGCCTGGGCATTGAAGAAGATGAAAAAGTGTATACCGCCGCAGAAGAAATACTCAGAAGAGAGGCCTACCTCGACAGTCTGGTAGCAAGAGATTACGATATCGATACCACTGACCTGGGCGTATACTATGTTACCGTCGAAGAGGGCGAGGGCGAATTTGCCAAAAGCGGGGATACCCTTACAGTAGGATACACAGGATACTTTATCGACGGCCGGAAGTTCGACTCCTCCAATTATTATCCCGACGGGGAAATGCATACTGACGGAAAAATGACTTTTGTCCTCGAGAATCCATCCATGCTCAAGGGATGGGACGATGGATTGAAAGTGATGAATAAAGGATCGCGTGTTCAGCTCATCGTTCCGTCGGAGCTGGCATACAAAGACATGTGGTATGGGAATATCCCTCCTTATCATACGTTGATTTTTATGATTGAATTATACGATATTAAACCCAGTTCATAAATAAAGAAATGAAGAAACGTTTTGTAACCGGTTGGCTTTTTGTGATGGTAATCCTTTCATTCTTTGCATGCAAAGACAACAGTCTGGAAAAACAAAGGAAAAGAGAAATCGATAAGCTGAATACATATATACGCGATAATTATGCAGGCATGGAACCCCGGCCATCAGGATTATACTACATAGAGCAGCAGAAAGGTACCGGCGACTCCATCAGGATTGGTGACATAGTACAGGTCTATTTCGATATGTACACGCTCGATAGTGATGTGCCGTTAATATCCACCGGTCCGTATGAACCCCTGCAAGTTGAAGTTAAGCATCCCGGCAACCTGAGCTATTCAGCTTCCGATGTGGAGGATATCCGGGCCTTGCATGAAGCGCTCACCTATATGAAATCCAAATCGAAGGCACGGTTGATCTTTGATTCCGGGCTGGGCTTTGGCCAGTATGGGACTCCCGGCATTGTAGGTTTTACCCCGTTAATCATGGATCTGGAAGTCTATAAAGTGTATCCGGCACAACCGCAGGAGTAGGCTGCCAGTTTCGGTTATCTTCCCAAGAGAAAAACAGCCGGTTTTTTGTGCAGCTGCGGGACACATTTTTTCCATTGTCCGGCGGTTTTGGTAGCGATATATTCATCGTCGGTTGTCAGATTCACCGCGATACATATCAGGGTATTTGCCGAGCACGTTTTCAGCAGGTCTTTCACCAGGGCATCATTCCGGTAAGGTGTTTCAATAAAGATTTGCGTCTGGCCGGTTTTTTTCACCATACTTTCCAGGTTCAGGATTTCCCGTGACCGCTCGCCCGAATGAACGGGTAGGTATCCGCGGAAGGCAAACTGCTGTCCGTTGAACCCCGATGCCATCAATGCCAGGATAACCGACGATGGTCCTGTCAGCGGTACCACCCGTATATTCTTCTGATGAGCGATCTTCACCACCTCAGCACCCGGGTCAGCAACACCCGGACAACCGGCTTCGGAGATCACTGCTACCGGGAAACCCTCCTCTAAGGGCTGCAGGTAACCAGGAACAACAGTCGCATCCGTATGCTTATTCAACTCGAAAAAGGTCAATCGATCGATATCGATTTCAGGATTTACCAGCTTCATAAACCTGCGGGCGGTACGTATGTTCTCCACAATAAAATACCGGGTATCCGAAAGCACCCGGCCCACCGCTGCAGGCAGCACCTGCTGCCAGTCGGACCCGCCCATCATACTCGGAACAAGGTAAAGTTCAGCCATCATTTTTTTTTTGTAAAAGTACAGATAATCGCGGTTTCACCAACCATTTGTTAAATTTGCAGCATGGTAAACCAAAAGAATCAGTCAGGAGAAGCCATTTTTCTCGGTACCGGCACCTCACAGGGAGTTCCGGTAATCGGCTGTGAATGCCCCGTATGCTGTTCAGTCAATCCGAAAGATAAACGTCTGAGATCATCCCTGCTGGTGAGCATAAACGGGCAGAATTTGGTGATCGACGCCGGACCCGATTTTCGCCAGCAGATGCTCCGGGAAAAGGTACGCACCCTTCGTGCTATTCTGATCACACACGAGCATGCCGATCATATCCTCGGTCTCGACGATATCCGGTCATTCAACTGGCTGCAGCGAAAACCGACCGATATCTATGCCGAAAAAAGAGTCCAGCAATCTATCGAGCGGATCTTTGACTACGTCTTCAAAGCCAACCAATACCCGGGAATACCCAGGATGAAACTGCATACCATCGGGAACACCCCGTTCCAAATCGATGACATCCCCATTACCCCTGTCAGGTGTTACCACCACAAGCTGCCGGTATTTGGATTCAGAACGGGCGGGCTGAGTTACATCACCGACACCAACTTCATGGAAGAGGAAGAGCTTCAAAAACTATACGGCACAAAAATATTAATCATCAATGCCCTGCGCAAAGAAAAGCACCTGTCACACTACAACCTCGGGCAGGCCCTGGAAGTGATCCGCAAAATTCAACCCGAAAAGGCCTACCTGACACATATCAGCCACGAATTTGGAAGTCATACCGGGATAGCATCCCTGTTGCCCCCAAATGTTTTCCCGGCTTATGACGGATTGAAAATAAAATTCGAATAATCTTATACAAAATTTCAGCATTTTAAAGATTTTTAAATATTTTGCGCAAATCATGCAAAAAATTCTTTCTTATTGAAAGTACAATTTTAAATTTGCAGGAAATTGAAATGATTAGAAACGATGAAGTTATTTATTCCGGAAAATTACCGTTCCATATTGGATGTAAATCAGACCGAGCTGGCCATCAAACAGATAAAGGATTTTTTTCAGATGAACCTGGCTGCTGAGCTACGGCTTCGCCGGGTGACAGCTCCCTTATTTGTGAAGCAGGGCACAGGCATCAACGACGATCTCAACGGGGTTGAGCTACCGGTATCTTTTCCGATCAAGGAGATGAATGGCCAGGTGGCCGAGATTGTTCAATCCCTGGCGAAGTGGAAGCGTTTGGCACTGGCTGACCTGCGCATCCGGGAAGGTTACGGGCTTTACACCGACATGAACGCCATCCGGCCCGAGGAAGAGCTGGATAACATCCATTCACTATACGTTGATCAGTGGGACTGGGAGCGGGTGATCTCCGCGGAGGAGAGAAACCTGGGGTTTCTGAAAAAAATCGTCCGGAAGATTTACTCCGTCATGGTTAACACCGAGTTTTATATCTCGGATAACTATCCGGAGATCGAGACACAGCTGCCTGAAGAGATTACCTTTATCCACTCCGAAGAGCTGGCCGCCCGGTACCCCGGGTTAACCCCGTTTGAGCGTGAGATGACAGTAGCAAAGAAGTACGGAGCCGTTTTCATCATCGGCATCGGGGGGATCATGCCCAATGGGGAGGCTCATGATGGCCGGGCACCCGACTATGACGACTGGACCACGCCAACAGAGAAGGGATATACCGGTTTGAACGGTGACATCATCTTGTGGAACGACATGCTACAGCGGGCATTTGAAATCTCGTCCATGGGGATTCGTGTCGACCGTAACGCACTGCTGAAGCAGTTGAAAATAAGAGGACTGGACGGGCGAAAAGAGCTCATGTGGCATCGCATGCTGCTAAACGGCGAACTGCCGCTCACCATTGGCGGAGGAATCGGTCAGTCGCGGTTGTGCATGTTCTTCCTGAAAAAAGCCCATATCGGGGAGATCCAGTCGAGCATCTGGCCCAAAGAGATGATCCGGACCTGTAAACACAATGGAATTCAGCTGTTGTAATCAAAAACCAGCATTTTTGCCTTTTTTGAATGGCAAAAATTCGAAACAGGCACATTTTTTATATATTTGCACCGCAAAATAAAAGGCTGCCCCGGTAGCTCAGCTGGATAGAGCAACTGCCTTCTAAGCAGTAGGTCATGGGTTCGAATCCCGTCCGGGGTACACTGAAAACCAGATAGTTGTAAAATAACTATCTGGTTTTTCTTTTTGGTTTAAACATGGTTTAAATTCGGGAATCAGTTTCAACCGACAGGGATGTATAGTTCAGCTTCTGACCAGTTCGCTACTGAAGCCATTTCAGTTTTGATGTCACAAGATATACAGGAATACCTGTGAGCAGCACAGCAGCGCCAACGAGAGCGCCCTTGCCGGTAAAGGCCAGACTGGAGTAGAGCATATAAGCGCAGACGGCCTGAAA
>JAQVON010000135.1 GCA_028702595.1 Mariniphaga sp.
GGAATTTGTTTTCGGTCAGAATAGAGTACAGCCATAAAGTGGTAACAATTCCCCGACCCCGGATAGTGGATAATATCTATATACTGGGTGTGAGTCTGGATATTGATCATCTTGAAACAATTACCGGATGGGATAAATATTCTCCATTCTTTAAAGGCAAAGATTCGACTGTAATATTGAGCCAAAATAAAACAATTGAAAATGTGAAGAAAATATTGATAATCGAACATGACGGAACCGGAGGAGTCTTTCTGAAATAATAATCAGCCATTGTGGAAACCAGAGACCACACATAAAAACGGGGCGGAACTGAAAAGCCATACGAGTAAGGACAAAAAAAGTATCTATGAAATGGTATTTGAAAACATTAAAACAGTACGCTACCTTTAGCGGAAGAACCAGTCGAAAAGAGTATTGGATGTTCTCACTGTTCAATATGATTTTCGTTATCACTGCGATAGCCCTGGATGATCTGACGGGATTGACGGAAGGGGAACAGTCTTTTGGAATTATATCAATTCTTTACTCTCTTGCCATTTTAATTCCCGGACTGGCTGTAACAGTAAGGCGGTTGCACGATGTCGGGAAAAGCGGATGGATGATATTAATCGCTCTTATTCCGGTAATCGGAACTATTTGGCTTTTAGTCCTTACACTTACTGACAGCAATCCAACCGAAAACAAGTACGGAGCAATTCCCGCAGATGCTACGGATGATGATTCGATAAATGAACTAAGAATTGATCTGATAATTCTACTGATAATAATCTGGGACTTTTTCATCCGTTCTTTCTGGTTCATATTACCAAGACTTATACCGGAATTCTACACTCTGGAGGCATCCAGGATCACAAGTATGATTATGAATCTGATATCGATGGCTGTTCCGGTGTTCCTGATATCATTAGTGAAAAACAAATCAAAACAGGTTGTCTTATATATACTTGTAACACTGTACATAATGTATGGAGCATATGAAGTTTTTACCTTATGCATTAAACAATAATTTAAATCTTAAACAATAATTTAAACTACCATGAATCAGCAAGATCAGGAATGCTGTCCTGAATTTCACAAAGAAAAATGGGACAAAAAGAGCTTTGACTGGCAAGACAAACTCTTTATCAAAGAGACCATCTCTACTTTCTTTCATATTCCATTTCCCCCATCGATAGGGAAAAATATCACAAAAATGCATCAACTTGCGGTAAAATATGAGGCAACCATACCTGATACAAGCGAAGCATTGATTCTGTTCAGGGATCCCTCCCCATTCAAATCAGAAATCTACTATGCCGTAACTAAACCGGTTGAAGGAGCAAACAACACTTCAATCACCGGATCCTTTATTGCAGGTGTGTTTGACGGAGCCTATAACGATGTTCCCAAATACATAAAAGAGATGGATAAATACCTCAAAGAAAAGGGACTCTCTGCTAAAGATTATTATATCCACTACGCCTATTGCCCTAAATGTGCAAAGGAGAGAGGACATAATTACATGATTCTCTTTGCGAAAATCTGATTTTTTCTTACTTTTATTGTTGAGTTTGGCTCAGTACTTTAACCTTTACTTAACAATATGAGATATGGCATTACAGGAAGAAATGGAACTGCAGGGAAATTGGCTCTTTAAATACAGGAGTTATCTGCCTTTAAGTGTTTTTATAATTGGAACCGTTCTGTATTTAAGGACAGAAATTTATCCGGTGACATTTTTTTTAGAAGAGACACCCTATGAAATCTACTATGAAATGTTTGCCCTGGGTATCTCGCTATTCGGCCTTTTCATTCGGGTATACACGGTTGGCCACACTCCAAAAAACACTTCCGGGAGGAATACAAAATCAGGTCAGATTGCTGACACTTTAAATACTTCCGGGATTTATTCTGTAGTCAGGCATCCTCTGTATCTCGGAAATTTCTTTATGTGGTTAGGTATAGCAATGCTGTCGGGTCATGCCTGGTTCATTATTATTTTTGTTCTGATGTTTTGGATTTACTACGAGCGGATAATGTATTCAGAAGAGCAGTTTTTGAGAAAGAAATTTGGAGAACCCTACTTAGAATGGTCAAAAGATGTACCGGCTTTCATTCCCAAATTCGGTAATTTTAAAAAACCGGCACTCCCGTTTAGCTGGAAAAAGGTGTTGAAAAACGAAAGGACCGGATTATTTGAACTGTTCCTGGTATTCTGTTTATATGATGTTACCGGTGAATTAATCGGAAAAGCAAACAACTTCAACTATTTTTTAATTGTAATGACTCTCCTGACCGGGGTTGGTTATTTTGTATTAAGATACCTATCAAAGAAAACTGATATACTGAACGAAAAGAATAGGTAAATGTTGCAGAAATCTAATATTTATGTAAATTTGAAGTGTGACTTTAAATTTACATAAATAGAAAAGCGATATGGACAAGATCTTTATTAACAGGGCTATTACAAAGACAATTCTGGAAATTATTAATTACTTTCCGATAATAACTTTGACCGGACCCCGTCAATCAGGTAAAACAACCTTATTGAGAAAAATATTTGAAGATCTACCATATTATTCAATGGAAAATCTGGATATCAGGCGATTTGCTCATAATGATCCTCGGGGTTTTCTTGCACAACATCCTTATGGTATGTTTCTTGACGAAGTGCAAAACACTCCGGAACTGTTATCATATATTCAGGAATTGGTAGATGATAATCCCAAAAGGAGATATATTCTATCCGGAAGTTCCCAGTTTTCTGTCTTTAACAAAATAACCCAATCGCTGGCAGGGCGGACTGCAGTGCTGGAACTATTACCATTATCATACGAGGAGGTTGAAAATAATGCAGAGGATAAGACATTGGATAAATTGTTATTAGATGGATTTTATCCAGCGATATATGCAGGCAAAAACAGGCCGGACCTGCTTTACCACTCTTATGTTAAAACATATCTTGAAAGGGATGTCAGAGATTTATTGAAAATTAACGATTTGTTGCAGTTTCAGACTTTTCTAAGACTTTGTGCCGGCAGGATCGGCAGTTTGTTTAATGCATCTGATCTCTCAACCGAGACAGGTGTCTCTTCAACAACAATTAAATCCTGGCTTTCAGTTCTACAGGCGTCCTATGTTATCATGCTTCTGCCTCCTTATTTTGAAAACTCACGAAAGAGGTTGATAAAGACCCCGAAACTCTATTTTAACGATACCGGATTGGCGTGTTATCTTTTAGGAATTGAGACAGAACAGCAATTGGCAAGAGATAAAATGCGGGGACATCTTTTTGAAAACTTTATCATTTCAGAGGCGCTCAAGTATCGATACAATTCCGGTAAGGATAACAATCTGTTCTTTTACCGGGATAGTAACGGCAACGAGGTAGATCTGCTTATTAAAAATGGAACTGATTTCAGAGCTATTGAAATAAAGTCGTCCCAGACATATCACCCTGATTTTAAAAAAGGACTCCAATCAATTAGCTCCTTCATGGGAGACAGGATTAAAGACAAAACCGTCGTTTATGCCGGCGATTTTGAAATCAACTCAGCAGATGTGAAATTAATAAACTGGAGAAAAGGATTATCAAAATCAAATATTTTCAGAACTATTTGAAAAGTTACAAATATGCCCGTACCTACTACAAGAACAAAAGAGAATGCCGAGATTAAAATCAACGCAGAAATTTGCAACGGTTGTGGTTTGTGTGTCTCTGTATGTAAGGATTTTAGTCTGATTATTTTTAATAACAAGGCAGTTGCCAGTGAGAAGTCAGTTTTTGGATGCATAGGATGTGGCCATTGTATGGCAATCTGTCCTGCAGGTGCGATTGAAATATCCGGGAGGGAAACCTCCCCCAAGGATTTATTTCCATTACCGGATAAAAGTTCGGCATCAACTTATGATCAGCTATTAACTCTGTTGCAACGGCGCAGAAGTATCAGGGAATTCACTCAAAAGGAAATAGCACCGGAAATCATTGAGCAAATTTTGACAGCTGCTGCGACTGCACCCATGGGATTGCCGCCTTCTGATGTCAATGTTCTGATTATTAACGGAAGAGAAAAAACAAGAGCTTTTGCAAAAGATTTTTCAACTTACCTGGAAAGTCTCAGATACATGTCCTCAAAATTATTTCTTGTAATAATGAGACCTTTTTGGGGAAAAGCCAATGATGAATTTTTCAGGGAATTCATCAGACCAGTCTTTAATGTATACATTGATGATATGGAGAAAGGTAACAACTATATCACTTATGATTCTCCATTGTTAATCTATTTTTACGGTTCTCCCTATTCAGATCCTGCTGATCCTGTAGTTGCAGCAACCTATGCAATGATAGCCGGAGAGTCACTCGGGCTGGGAAGTTGCATGCTCGGAGCAATCCATCCGTTTATTCAAAACGGCAAAAGAGCCCGCAGGTTCAGGGAATCTCACAACATAAAATATAAAAGCCGTGAGGGACTTTTTGTTGCATTCGGATATTCTGCCGTTAAATATTCCAAAGGGATAAAACGCACATTTGCATCGG
>JAQVON010000136.1 GCA_028702595.1 Mariniphaga sp.
CTGGGATACCAGCGTGCCCCCGGGACTTTCTGCAGGTTCTGCTTTTCCCCATCCACTGTCGTCAAAGCCGCCGGTATCCCATCCGTCCTGTTCCATGCGGGCATCGTACCGCTCACCGGCATACACGTTGTTAAAAATAACAGGTCCGGAGGATGACTTCCATGTTTCATCGGAAACAATGATTTCCCGGGTTCCGTCAGCATAGGCAAGATGCACCTGACACAGCAGCCGGGGAATTCCGTAATCCACATCCTTCCAGCCATATCTCCCGTGGTTAACGGCAGTCTGGTGGTACCACCCATTGCCGAGCATCACACCGATCGCATTAGTTCCACGGATTATATTTTCAGTCACATCGTAAACCACGTAAAAAGTGCGCTGTTCGTAATCGGTCTGACCGGGATCAAGGACATGATCCCCAATTTTCTCCCCGTTCATGCTTAACTCACAGTAGCCGATCCCGCTGATATAAACCCGGGCATCCTTTACTTCTTTCCCGATTTCAAATTCCTTTCTAAGAAGTGGCGCCTGATCACTGTCATAAGCGATCCATTTTCCCTTCCAGTCGTCCGGATGAAGTAACCCCATTTCCCAAAAAGCCGATTCGCTCCAACCCGAACTTTTGTCGTTTTCATCCCAGATCCTCACTTTCCAGTAATACCGGGTACATGATCCCAGTTCATCTCCCTGGAAGGGAACCTGAACAGACCGGTCGGTTTTGACTTTTTGACTATCCCATATGTCTCCCGTGTCGTTGTTCAACTTGTCCAAACTGCTGGCAACCAAAATCTGATAAGCCGATTGAATTTTATCACGTTCAGACGCGTGCAGCAACCAGCTCAGTCTGGGAGCACTATTTTCAACTCCTAGCGGATTATCCCTGTATTCACATTTCAAATCAGACACCATGATAATTCCAGCTTTTTTTTCTGAACAGGAAATCCCTGTAACCAGCAATGCTGACAGCAGTATGAGCCGTACTGTATTTGTTATCTTTATCCTTTCCATTCGAATATTATTTTTTTTATTGCTGTTTTGGTTCTAATGGTTTAATATTCAACATTTCAGGGATAATATTCCAGCCTTCAATGGCTAAAAGTAGAGGGTCACCCCTGAAATCCTTTTTGTAAAACTCAACCTTTACCTCCCGCTTTTCATTTGGGAGCAGGGAGAAATAATTATCCTCCCAGTATATTGGCAATACCGGATCTCCCGAATCTTTCATTAATATTTTTGGATTAACTGAAAAAGCAAGCGTTGAGGATGGATTTTCAAAATCTGCAACCAGGGTAAGCTTACCGTTGTTTTCAGTTAACGATTTAACTGAGCAGTTAAGCTGAACTGAAGGGAGGTCATTCAGGGCTTTAAAATCGGCCTCTTCATCCCCCTTAACCGATAACCAGTAGAAGTTGGATGAGACATCCCCGCCTGCAGAATCGTTCAGTTTTAGTTTTAAAAAATAGACATCGCTGATATCATTGGGAAGCTCGATTTTCAAAATTTTCTTGCTTTCATCAGCACCAATTTCTGCTTGAATTTCTTTAGAAAATTTTTCCGTCATATTCAGATCATACACCTGAACAGAGGCATTCAGTTTGTCAAAACTTTTATGGTATCCGTTCACAATTTGAATGGAGCCGTCATCATAAGTGTATTGAATATGAAGATTTTCGCAGGCTTTTTTTGCCCCGTAGAATCCGCCATTTGGATTAAAGAAATAGTCGTAAAGCTGCCAGTACATCATCGGCCAGGCCGAATTGTACATCCAGTAAATGATCCCGCTTGAACGGTATTTATTTCCTGCAAAAGCCTCAAACATCGCTTTTATTGTCTCCTGCTGGAGTACCTGCGACTTTTTGATATACTCCTCAAGGTTTTGTGGTTCCCCGTATCTCGAGTAAAGGGCTTTTCTGGCATCAGGGTAAAATACTTTATGCAATCGGATTTCCCAGGATTTGCTTATGGGCCATAAGTCCTCTTCGGGCATCATTTTTTTCAGAGTTTCCAAAGGGGGGATCTGTTCGCCACCAGGACCGGCTTCGGTGTTAAACTCAAGCTTACCATACCAGTATGTGGGGGGCATATAGGAATACCCTCTGCGATATGGTCCCATTTCCACACCTGTGTAACCTGCTATTGCACTCGGTTCTCTTGTGGCAGATGACTGGTATGGCCGGGTGTTGTCATATTTCTCCAGGGTACTGATATAACCGCGTTCAACTTCTTCGGGAGGACAAAAATCGCTTCCAAGTAACCAGTTGAATATAGATGGGTGATTTCTCAGATGGATAATCTGGTCATGCCAGCTTTTCTGAGCAATATCAGCAGTATGTGAATCCCACTCTGACCATTGCTCCCAGGGACTGCAGCAACACCATCCAACGATTAAAAGAATGCCTTCTTCGTCGCACCGGTCAAACATGTAATCCGATCCCCGGGGGGCTTCCATTCGCAATGCATTTAGATTCATGTGTTTGGCATATCTGATGTCATTGTCAATTCTCTCTTTTGAGGGCCGTAACATCATGTCCTGCACATATCCTCCTCCCCGGATCACAAGATTTTTACCGTTGATTTGAAAGACTCTGGTGCGTTTCCCGTCAAATTCATTCATCCAGGAGGTAACTTCCCGGATACCAAACCTTGTTTTTTCCAAATCGGAAATGCTCCCTCCTGTTTCATAAGCGAGGGTTAAATCATATAAGTTTTGCTCTCCCATGGTGTGGGGCCACCATAACCGGGGATTTGAAACCTGAAGCTGTTCAAACTCTTCGGGAGAGAAGGTTACAGTTTTTGTTTCTCCGGGTAACAGACTTGTTTTTAAAGAAAATTCAATATCTTCAATTTTCCCTTTTAAAATGCCCTCGGTTTTTTCATTTTCATTGTTTCTGATTTCAGCAGAAACAGTCAGGTTAGCTCTATCCAATGCAGGCAGATCCAGATCGGTAATTACTTGTGGATTTATTATGTCCACCTTGCCTGCAGCACGAAGGGTTACATCATACCATATACCCATTCCAAAATCCGGAGGTGAGGGATTCCAATCGACCCAGCTAATCGTAAGCGCCCCTTCGTGCGGAGGAAAAATTTCTATGGCAAGACAATTTGTGCTGTCCGGAGTGATAAATTCTGTAACATCAAAATCATACAGTCTGTAGGCTCCTTCTATTCCCGAAGTGTCTGCCACCATGTTCCCGTTTAGCCAAATGTTTGCCCTGTAATTTATTCCATTGAAGTTTAGCCGTATATTTTTACCGGAATAATCTTCAGGCAGGGTGAAGCAGGTCCTGTACCACCAGGGAATGTTAAACGGACTGTCCCCGGGTAATAATACATGTCTGAAATCAACCGGATAGCCCGGAAGATCTTCGATATTCGTGCCATAATAGGGATCGGCAAAAACATCATTCTCAACCAGTCCGGCCAGAACAGTTGAGGGGAAAGTTACTTTATACCAGTCTTCTGCCTGATATCCGGTCATGGATATTTTAGCTCCGTCAGCTGTAATCTCAGCAGATGAGCGGATAGCCCAGTTATCTTTCAATACCATTTCTTTTGAATCTACATCTATTTGAGCATCGGTACCGCATGCATAAAACAGCCAAATGATACATACAAAAAAAAATGGGATAACATATAAGTTTTTGGTCATCTTATTCATTTTGTTTTCAATGAAGTTATCATGTGAATTTAACATGGTTAAACTTTTAAATTGCAATTAATTAATCAGTTATGGTTCGAATATTTTTATTTGCATGTTCGAACCGGCAACCTTTTGTGTTTGCCAAAATATGCTTGTTTCAACTGTTTTGTGCCTCAACAACCAGTTGATTAAACAGTGCAAGCTGTTTTTTCAGTGCAGCAATTTTATCAGCCGGATCTGAACTTGCTTCTAAAAGCAGCCAACCACGATATTTCATGCCGGACAGTAGTTTAAAGAGTTGCGGATAGGGGTAATCCCCCTTGTCGAGTTCGTGAATATGAATAATGTCGCCCAACCATTCCTTCGCCATGCTGAAGTTTCCCTCCAGTCCGGGAGGCAGTAAATCCGACTGGTTACAGTTCCAGCAAATTTTCACATTGGATTCGGTCACCTGGTCAAAAATGGCTTTCATATTGGGTAACTCCTGGGTGTAACGTCCATGTACCTCCACCCGGATAAGCTGATCAAAATCCTGAGCAAATTTTCCAATCTCATTCAGTGAAGCAGCAATCTGTGCAAAAGTTTTTTCTTTTGGAACATCCGGAGGCAGTGTATTGGGCTTGACCTTAATCCCGGTTGCCCCGATATCCCGGCAAAGTTTTATATACTCCTTTGTCTGTTCAATATTCATGCGCAACGCTTCCGGGTCGGGGCTGTGATATTCAAAATTTGATCCGTACCCGAGACAGGTAACAGGACTGTCATCAAAACGTTTTTTAACTTCTGCCCGCTGAGCAGCACTAAGGCTTGTCTCCACTCCATGTGCATGTTGCGTTCTCAATTCTACACCCTGCATGCCCGACTTCTCACAAT
>JAQVON010000064.1 GCA_028702595.1 Mariniphaga sp.
AACGAAAAACATTTTTCACAAGTGCGTTTATTTCAATGCATCTGCTTCGTTGCGAAACCCTTGAAATAGATAACTATGCCTGCGGGTTCCGGCGCCTTGCATCTGCATCAAACTAAACGCATGAATCAAACAGGTTAGAAAACGATTAATTTTAATGAGATGAATTTTACCACCAATCATTTTACCCTACCTTCGTCAGGCAAACGTTCATTTATTATTTTCTGTTTTTGGGTTACGTCAGGTTCATTTAACCTGTTCCTTCCCTTCGGGAATAAATTTCAGCTCAAAGATCACCTCGCTGGTCGCATTATTTTGATATGTTTGGTAGCGTTGTACTTCAAATGGAATTTCATTTTCCTCCCTGAGTTTTGCTATGGTTCTGTTGTACAGATCCTCCTCATTTCGTTCAAGGTAGAGATACACTTTTTTTCCTGAGGAGAATACCTGTTGCACATTGAATTTTTCTCCCCAGTATTTGAAGGTGTTATCCCAGGTAGAATAGATATAAGAATTTGGATATAGTTTTCCGAGCACCGGGGCATATTCTTCCCGTTTTTTATGGCTGGCCCAAACTGAGCTGTACATGAGCGTATATTCAATAAAGGGGCATCCATAATTCTGGGAGGTGATAATTTTGTAGCTGTCTTTTTCGAGTGACTGTGCCATGTGCCAGGTTCCCATGCGGTTTTTTACATCGTTTTCCATAGCTTCAGTTTTCATGGGCAACCACTGCCTGTTAAAATCAATATTCCAACAAATTAAGACCACAATTCCAAGACTGACAAGATAGGTTGTCACTTTTGACGGGTATATTTTTTTTATCAGCTCGGCTGCCGTGATTACCATCAGGGGAGACAGCATCAGCACCGGAATAAAGTATCGGTGTGCGTAATGCTTCCCAACCAGCAACAACTGAACCGAAATGGTGATGATAATTGCAATGGCCAGCATGACAATTTTTTTCTCCGATTTTTTTCTATACCGGGCAAGATAAACCGTCAGCACAAGTGTCAGGCCAATAAGAATATAAAAGAATCGCCTTTCATACCCGTAGAGCTCCTTCAGGTTGGTGCTGAGTGCTGCGAAATCGATAAAGTTGGAGTCACCTGTCCCGTATGTGCCGCTGTGAACGACCAGGTTCTTTACCCATCCCCAGAAGATATGGATTTGAAGGGTTACCGGGAAAGCAATGATAAAGAATAACAGAATGGAAAAAAGGATATAGAAGAGTTTCTTTTTCCATCCGTCAATGACCATGAAAGGAATAAACCACAGGGGCAGATAGTTGAGTTTAATGGTCAGGCCAAAAGCAGAGAGAAGGCTGAAAAGGATTACCTGCTTCCATGGGTTTTGCTGTTGAGGGGAATAATATATGTGAATAATAAAAACCGTGAGCAGGATAACCGGGAAGGGCATCATGAGTTCAGGTGCAATACGGCCGATGAGATCGTACCAGATTACAGGCAAAAAGGGAGCAGTTTGAACCAGAAGGGCATAAAAAACTGATCTTGTGGAAAGAAATATCCTGTACCCTGCATAAAGGAGCAATCCTGTAGTGAGTGCAGTGATGAACAGGTTCGTGACTGCCAGGTATAAATCCGGATGCAATAAGACATCTTCCAGATAAGGCACAGGCGTTGATCGAATAAGATAGATCAGCTTGAATGCAAAGGCGACCAAAATTTGTAACGGGGTTCCCGGATTGTCGAAATGGCCAAGCTTCAGATCACCATCAGAAAGCGTCAGCCCGCTCATAAAATAGATATATTCCGGATCACACGACCTTAAAGATAAATCTCCCAGTAAATTCCGAAAATAGGCGCCAAGTATGAAATAGATGGCAGGGAAGAAGAAGAGGAGAATATTTTGAAACTGAAAAGGTTGTGGTTTATTCATGATCATTGAAGTATGCAAATTTTCTAATTCCCCACTTTTGAAGACGATATTCTATGGAGGTTTTCAAAACACCCAGTCCATAAACAGAACTGTTTTTTAAGTTTATACTGGATGCATCGTCAAAATATTTAGTAGGACAGGTTATCTCAGCTATTTCAAATCCGGCATGCCAGATCTGGGCCAGCATCTGGTTGTCGAAAACAAAATTATCTGAGTTGGCATTGTAATTCACTTTTTCCAGTACTTCCCTGGAAAAAGCCCTGTAGCCGGTGTGGTATTCCGAGAGTTTGGCGTTCATGAGTATGTTTTGAAAAAGGGTTAGCCCCCTGTTGGCTGCGAATTTAATGAAAGGCATACCACCTGCCAATGCTCCTTTTCCCAGAATACGTGAACCCAGTACCACATGATAAAGATCAGAAGCAATAAGGTGGGACATGGCAGGTATCAGTTTCGGTGTATACTGGTAGTCAGGGTGTAACATGACAATAATGTCTGCTCCAATTTCTAAGGCTTTGTTGTAGCATGATTTTTGGTTTCCTCCATACCCCTTGTTTTGTTCATGTACTATGATATGCTTTATTCCCAGTTTTTTTCCTACCTCAACCGTATTGTCTTTACTGAGGTCATCAACCAGGATCACCTCATCCACTATGGAAAATTCAATTTCTTGGTATGTCATTTCCAGTGTTTTAGAGGCGTTGTATGCAGGTAAAACGACAACTACTTTTTTCCCTTTAATCATGATTAGCTCTTTTTTGTGCTAAAAATAATATAAAATTAAAAATGAGCAGGGCAGAAGCCAATTTTTAATTGTTTCGTTGAACATAAACGTATATTGTTTATACCTTTGTCCATCACTACGAATAAAGGGTGATTCACTCGGTTAAATGCTACTGTATTTATGATGTACCATGATGCGAAAAGAATTCGTTGTTAAATCCTTTCTGTTCCTGGTTTTTGGATTATTCTCTATTGCGGCCTTATTGTATCCTGCAATTCAGAATGGCTATCCATTGCTTTATTCTGATTCTGCCTCCTATATATGCTCGGGGCACGACGGAGTGGTTCCCATCGACCGGCCCATTGTATATGGTCTAATCGTTCGGCATGTCAGTATGTCTTTCAGTCTATGGTTTGTAGTCATTTTTCAGGCAGCTGTTTTTTTTGCATTAACCTGGTTTACTGTACGCGTGCTCTTCCGCCGGGAGCGTGCTGTTTACTATACAACCTTCGTCTGTCTGCTGACAGGCTTTCTTACAGGAGCATCCAATTATATCAGCCAGATCATGCCTGATATTTTCACAGGCTACATGATTTGGTCAGTTGCCCTGCTCATGCTTCCGGTACAGCAGAAAATGCGATGGATCATCTGGGGAGTGGCCCTGATCTCTGCCACTGTTCACTACTCAAATTTAATGACTCTGTCAGTCATAGCTCTTTTGTTGTTGCTGGTGAATCAGCTATGGAAACATTGGTTGTCACCTGACAGGCTGTTGAAAGTTCAACTGGGAACACTGATTGTAATTCCCTGGATCATCCTGTTGGTTATTAATTTTGCCTATGAAAGAGAATTTTTTATTAACCGGTCAACTCCTGTATTTTTGACAGGCAGATTAATCGAAACCGGTCTGGTTCATCAATACCTGACAAACTATCCTGAAGCCAAACAGGATGCACTTTATCCATACAAGGATCAATTGCCTGAAAAAATCTGGCAGTTTGTCTGGAACGATGATAGCCCGTTATACAATGACTCCTGTCTGGCCCAGGGGTGGGTGAACTGCTGGTTGTATCATGCTGATGAATACAGAAATACTATCCGTTCCATTCTGTCAAAGCCGGAGTTGTTGTCCAAATTCATCCGTATCTGTTTCTCTGACTGGATAAAGCAATTGTCCGATTTTAATATCGGTCATCTTACCCAACAGGGAGCGAACTCTGCTTTAAGTGATATTATTACTCACTATTTTGATGATGCTCCTATGTTCAGGCAATCAAAGCAGTTTAATGAGGATCTTTTTTTTACAAAAGAGAGCCGTGTACAACATTATGCTGTTCTCTGTTCCATAATTTTATTGGGTATTCTTCTCTGGATAACCTGCCAGCCACACCGAAAGAAGTTACTTTTTATTCTTGCCGTAATCCTTGCCGGAATGGTGTTGAATGCTTTTTTCTGTTCTTCATTATCAGGTGTGCTGAACCGCTACCAGGGCAGGGTCGTCTGGTTGCTCCCCTGGATAGCCATCGTTGTCATAATCAGTTTCGCTGAGTCCATTCATCAGAAAAAGCAACATGCCGGCAAAGAGGCAATATGACCCATTTGCCGGTTTAGCCTGTTGGGTAACCGGATTAATAATTCAATTCTTATTCTCTTTGTTTTCCAGTTTCGCTTCAAATTTTTTCACCATCCACCAAACGGCAAAAAAAGAGACTGCAATCAAAGCCGGCCAGGTGAGCATCCAAAGTATGGGTACAATATGCATTTTTTTTTGTTTTAATTAATAGACATGTGACTCATTATTCATCTCTTCATCGGTGATCTTTTTCCGGTTCATGGCCCTCCAGAAATAGTATATATAGGCAAATACAAACGGGATGATCAGCGAAACATAGCTCATCACCACGAGGGTAAAACGGCTCGAAGAGGCATTTTGTATGGTGAGCGACGACTGCATATCGGAGAGCGACGGATAGAATGAGGTATTGTTAAATCCTGCCAGAATAAAGAGTACAAAAACAGTGAGTACTGCTCCCGGTCCGGCAAACAGGAACCCGTTATCACGATTTCTAAACAGAACGGTAATGATACCCCAGAGTACTCCGACCACTCCCAGCAGGAAGATTACCAATGCCAAAGGCATTTGGATCAGATTGTTCCAGTATTTGTATGGCTCAACAGAAATTACACCGGTTTCACTGTTCACTGCAAATCCGTCTTTCAGGAAAAGAAAGATCACAAAGAAAAGAAACACAACCAGGAAGGGCAGGGCGCAATAGATTAGCCGCTTTCTTGACCGGTTTACTATTGTTTCATCATCAATGGTATAAATGAAGTAGAGCAGTCCGAGAGTCCGTGCCAGGAAGAAGACAGTTGCCCCCAGTGCAACATTATGAATATTGAGCACAGCCTCCAGTCCGCGGGCGGAATTTTGCCAAAGCACCTGGTTCATGTCATTCAGTATAAATTCTGCTCCGTTAAAGAATGTTCCTACGGCTGTACCGATCAGGATGGTTCCGGCTACTCCGTTGATCACCAGGAATATCTCATAGGTTTTGGCTCCCAGGAAATTCGCCGGTTTTTTCCGGAACTCGTAGGATACTGCCTGGATAATGAATGCTACCAAAATGAGCAGCCATACCCAGTATGCACCGCCAAAACTGGTGGCATAAAAAAGAGGAAAAGAAGCAAAGAAAGCACCTCCAAAAGTTACGAGGGTAGTAAATGTAAACTCCCATTTTCGTCCCAGGGTATTCAATAGAAGTGTTTTTTCTCCTTCGGTTTTACCAATTGTGTAGATTAATGTTTGTCCTCCCTGAACGAAAGTAAGAAAAACAAACAGAGCTCCCAGGAGTGATATGATCACCCACCAGTAGTGTTGCAAAGCCAAATGTGATAGATTTTCAAGCATAATTTACTTCCTCCTATATTAATGTTTGGGTCCAATTTTAATTTGTCGGAACATGATTTTCAACTCCGCAATCAACAGAATGGTAAACAGCACTACGAAGAGCCAGAAGGTTAACTTCACCGAGCCGGAACTGATGCGCGTCACCCCGGCCATGGTTGGCATCAGATCCTGCACCACCCAGGGTTGACGGCCCACCTCCGCAACGACCCATCCCGACATGCTGGCGATGTAGGCGAGGGGAATGGCCAGAACGGCAAAACGCAGGAACCAGCGCCACCGGGTTATATCTTTCTTTAGCAGCAGGAAGAGTGACAGTGCAAACAGTGCGACAAAGAGAAATCCCAAAGCAACCATGATATGAAAACTGTAAAAGGTTAGCGGGATATTCGGAATTAAATCTTTAACATCGGTAAAATATCCGTACCCAAAATAGCTAAAATATTCCTCTTTAAACTGCTCACTTGTCAGCTCATCACGCAGAGCCCGGGCAATAGCTTCATTTCCATTTTTTTTAGCTTCCTTGAATTCGGATAGCTTTCGGATTGCCACCTTCCCCCGTTCAATTTTTTCGGTAGCTGCCATTATCCCTTGTTCCTCATTTCCTTCCAGCAGGTCATTGATGCCCGGAACAAATGCATTCCAGTCGGCAAATGCCAGGAAAGAGAGAAATTTAGGGATCTCCATCTTCACATAGAAGTTGCTCAGCGGTTCTGAACTGCGATCCGTGTTGGCATCTTTCAACAAACCAATGGCTACAAGTCCTGTTCCTTCTTCGCCATTATACAGGCCTTCCATAGCTGCCAGTTTCATGGGTTGTGTTACAGCAACTGACTTAGCTGAACTGTCGCCTGTTCCAACGAGATAAATGGAAGAGATCAGTCCGAAGACTGCCGCCACCAGAATGCTCTTTTTGGCCAGTGATACTTCACGCTTTTTGAGCAGAAACCAGGAGGAGATACCGATCACAAAGATGGAGGCCAGAACAAATCCCGAAGATGTGGTATGCAGCCATTTATCGACAGCCACCTGAGAGAAAAGTACTTCCCAAAAGTTCTGCATCTCATTGCGGGCGGTGTCAGGATTGAAAAACATTCCAACGGGATCCTGCATCCACCCGTTGGCTACCAGAATCCATAAGGCAGAAAGGTTAGCACCAACAGCTGTCAGCCACGTGGCCAGTAAATGAACTTTTTTGCTCACTTTATTCCACCCGAAAAACATGATAGCAATAAAGGTCGACTCCATAAAAAAAGCCAACATACCTTCAATGGCCAGTGGAGCACCAAAAATATCTCCAACGAACCAGGAATAGGCCGACCAGTTCGTTCCGAACTCAAATTCAAGAATAATTCCTGTAGCAACACCTATGGCAAAGTTAATGCCGAAAAGGGTCATCCAAAACTTGGTCATTCGTTTCCACTCCTCGTTGCCTGTCCTTACATAGATGGTCTCCATGAATGCAATGATAAAAGTAATACCAAGCGTTAAGGGGACAAATAACCAGTGATACATAGCCGTAAGAGCAAACTGTGCTCTTGACCAGCTTACTAATGAGAGATCTGCAAGTTCAATCATAATTATTTTTTCGGATCTGTTAATATTTCCAATACATAATCACTACGTTCCTGATCAGTTTCAAATTTTGTATTTAAAAAGTCTGGGAAAAAAAATATTTTCAGGATGCCAAACATGATGAATAATTTAATGAGAATAATGAGCCATACCTGCCGGCCCCATTTGCTCATATTACGAAACCCATTCCAATAGAAACTCCAGATTTGTTTAATCATATTTGCTGTTCTATTACTCATTGCCGATTAAAAATAATTCTTTTAACGAAACAATCCTGTTATTGGGTCAAATTGTTTTTTAAAATATGTTATAAAGCAATTTTTTACTCCGGATATTTACGCACTTTTTTTTGGAAAAAAATTTTTTATTTAATCATTTGTTCGTTAAATTTGAAATTTATTAATGATTAAAAATAACGAAAACGTATGAATTCTATAAGATTTGAAACAGATGTATTGATTATAGGCAGCAGTGCTGCAGGTTTAGTTAGTGCTACCACTGGCAAACGGGTTAATCCGGAGAAGAAATTTACTGTGGTGACCCGGTTCCCCCAAACATTAATTCCGTGTGGTATTCCATATATTTTTGGCTCTGTGGGATGTTCTGATAATGATATCCTTCCTTCTGGTAAAATGTTTGAGATAAATGGTATTGAAATGCTGGTTGATGAAGCAGAAAGCATTAACAGGAAGGATAAGTATGTAATGTTTAAATCCGGGAAAACGGTCGGGTATGATAAACTGGTGATCAGTACAGGTTCTCTTCCCATCCAGCCGTCATGGTTAAAAGGCTCAACTCTTGAAAATGTGTTTACCGTACCCAAGGACAAGGAATACCTGGACCGGATGCATGAAGTATTAAAAGCATCTCAAAGAATTGTTGTTATCGGGGCAGGATTTATTGGTGTGGAAATATCTGACGAATTAAGAAAGACAGGAAAGGAAATTACCCTGATTGAAAAGTTACCTCATATTTTGGGATTGGCATTTGACCGTGACATTTCCGGGAGAGCTGAAAGTATGTTGAAAGACCGGGGTGTTAAAATATTAACAGGAACATCAGTTGTTGAAATAACGGGTGACGGTGAGGCAGATGGGGTGATACTTGAAAACGGGAAACGGATAGATGCTGATTCGGTAATTCTTGCCATAGGGTATATACCTAACTCTGAACTTGCTGCTGAAGCCGGATTGCCTGTCAGTGACAGGGGATTTATTCATGTTGATGATTATATGCGCACCTCTGATCCTTCTATATTTGCTGTAGGAGATTGTGCCGAAAAGCGAGATTTTATAACCCGTAAACCTTCCCCCGTAATGCTTGCCTCAACCGCCTGTGCTGAAGCCCGCATTGCCGGGATGAACCTGTTTAAACTTTCGGCAATCAAAACATTTATTGGCACCATTTCCATTTTTTCAACTGCCATTGGGAATACCGGTTTTGGTGTTGCCGGAATTACTGAAACCCAGGCTAATATTGAAAATTTTGACTATATAACCGGTGCTTTTGAAGGAATTGACCGTCATCCCGGTTCCCTGGAAGATACTCATAAACAGTTTGTAAAGCTGGTCGTTGGAAAAGAATCGGGGGTGATCTTAGGTGGAGAAGTTTTTGGCGGTCTTTCTGCTGGAGAACTTACCAATACCCTGGGTATTATTGTTCAAAACAGGATGACACTGAACTCATTACTTACAGCTCAGTTTGGTACCCACCCATTATTAACTGCATCGCCGGCCGGATATCCACTTGTGAAAGCAGCTGAAAATGCTGCTTCCAAAATTGTATGTAAAACGATTATTTCATGAAACCATTATTGAGACAGAAAATTAATATTGTCATTGACCTCGTGATGTTTGTGGTTATGGCTGCTCTGGCAGTTGTTGGTATTCTGATCCGTTATGTTCTTTTATCAGGGGAGAAACGTTGGGAAATTTTTGGCAACAATCTCGACATGACTTTTTGGGGATTGGATCGCCATCAATGGGGGCGTATCCACATGATTCTGGGAATTTTACTGATTGTGTTACTCGTTTTGCATATTGTTTTGCACTGGACACAAATCGTTTGTATGGTAAACAGACTTCTTCCCGGTCGGACTGTCAGAATGACTTTACTTTCAGGATTAGGGATTATCTGTTTATTTATTTTTTTGTCTCCTTTTATGGTTAAACCCGAGTTGGGTGAGCCCATTCGTAGAGAGGGTGAAAGACGGGGAAGAGTATTTTCCCGGACTGCACCTGAAACACAGAGTTTAGAAAATGAAGAGAAGTTAGCTTATCCTGTAAAGAATGAAGTTCAGGTTGAGACTTCTGATGCGCGAGGCAGGAATCATTCCGGTGATTCACGTCTTTTTGATATCAGGGGCTATCATACGCTGGCTGAACTATCTGAAATTTATCATGTCCCGGTTGGAGAGATGAAAAGCACGTTGCATATTCCGCCACAGGTGTCTGAAAACGAGCGTGTAGGAAGAATTCGAAGAATTTATGGATTTACGTTGAGAGAGGTAGAGGATTGCATTCTGGAATTACAAAAAACTCCTTAAAATGAGGTGTTTCACCACCTCATTTTCCTTTTCTCCATCTTTTTGTATTCATTTTAACCGGGAACACGCCATGGCTCACTGACTTTACATCCTCGATAGAGTAGAAAGCTTTCGGATTGGTTTCTTTCACAATGTTTTCCACCTTTTGAATTTCAGTTCGTTTGATGATGCTGTAAATGATACTGACCTCTTCAGTGCCTCCTTTCGCTGCATGATAAGTAATACCATAACCGGCGTTTTTTAGATTTACGATGAGTTCAGAGGCATTTTTACGGGTGATGATCTGAATTTTTACAATTCCCATAGCCAGTCTTTCTTCCAGAATCAGGCCTATGTAATTCCCTGCAGCAAAACCAGCAGCATAAGCGATATAACAAACCCAGTTGTCCAGATTTTCGAATATGCGGGATATGGCTAACAACCAAATTAAAATTTCGAAAAATCCCAGCAGTGGAGCATAAAATTTCTGCCCCTTTGATACCATTACAATCCGGATGGTACCAATGGTTACATCCATGATCCTTGAGATAAAAATAAGGAATGGCAGTAGAAAATAGGTAAAAAAGGAAGTGTCGATAAAATTATCTGAAATAATCATTGTATTGTTTTTCAGGTAAATTTACATTAAAATTCTGATGTAAAGTGAAAAATGATCTCTTTGAATTCGTCTTGTGTTATTTGAAGAATGAATGGTGAGTCAGCTAAAAATACATCTCTTCCCAGCTTATCTTTTGCCATTTTTTGGTATTTCCGTTTTTTGAATTCGGTTAGTATACCCGGGTTCTCAGATTCGATCCAGCAAGCCTTGTAAATATGGATTGGATCGAACCGGCATTTTGCGTTGTATTCATGTTCTAGTCTGAACTGGATGACCTCGAACTGAAGTTGTCCCACCGTTCCGATAATTTTTCGGCCGTTAAACTGATTGATAAACAGTTGCGCTACACCTTCATCCATAAGGTGATCAATTCCTTTATTTAATTGTTTTGACTTGAGTGGATCATCGTTCTCTATGTAACGAAAGAGTTCCGGGGAGAAGCTTGGAAGACCTTTATAATGTATAATTTCTCTCTCCGTTAGGGTATCTCCAATAATGAAACTGCCGTTATCAGGAATTCCGATAATATCACCGGGATAAGCTTCCTCAATGATTTCTTTCTGTTCTGCCATAAAAGCAGTAGGACTTGATATTCGCATGTTTTTTCCCAACCGGATATGCAAATATGTATTATTCCGGACAAATTTTCCCGAGCATACTTTAACAAAAGCGATTCGACTGCGGTGGTTTGGATCAATATTGGCATGAATTTTAAATACAAAACCTGTGAAGTCAGGTTCTTCAGGTTTCACCAGTCTTTCTTCAGCTACTGCTGGTTGGGGTGGGGGGGCGATTTCCAGAAAAGCATCGAGCAATTCCTGGACACCAAAATTGTAAAGAGCACTACCAAAAAAAACCGGAGCCAGATTTCCATTCAGATAATCGGTCTGGCTAAATTCCGGGTATACTCCATTCACCAGTTCCAATTCTTCATGTAAGATCTCAAAATCGCTGCCAATGACAGATTTTAGCTCGGTGCTGTCCATGTCGTCTATACAAACGCCTTCTTCGATATTTTGAATGTTTGGACTGAAGAGTTTGATATTCTGGTTGTAGATATTGTATACCCCTTTAAAATCAGGTCCGTTGTTGATTGGCCAGCTTAAAGGGCAGGTTTTTATTTGGAGTTGATTTTCTATATTATCCAGCAAATTGAATGAATCGAGTGCGGGTCTGTCCAGTTTATTGATGAAAACAATAACTGGCGTTTTACGCATACGGCAAACATTCATGAGTTTTTCCGTTTGTGGTTCCACCCCTTTTGCCGCATCAATTACAATAATGACACTATCCACCGCTGTTAAAGTGCGGAAGGTATCTTCCTGGAAGTCCTGGTGCCCTGGTGTATCCAGAATGTTTACTTTATACCCGCTGTATTCGAATCCCATCACCGAAGTAGCCACAGATATTCCACGCTGACGTTCTATTTCCATAAAATCGGAAGTAGCCCCTTTCTTGATTTTGTTGTTTTTTACTGCCCCGGCAACATGGATTGCCCCGCCAAAAAGTAAAAGCTTTTCGGTTAGGGTGGTCTTTCCGGCATCAGGATGGCTTACTATAGCAAATGTCCGTCGTCTGTTTATCTCGTTTTGATTTTTCATCCGTAATTTTTATTTGCGGGTGCAAAAATAGTAAAGGATTTGAATACAACGGTTAAAATAAAAACAGGGGTATATTGGATAATACTCAATATACCCCTTGAGTTAAAGCAGTTGGTTATGCATTATAGGTAGAAGAAGCTGTATCTCCTCCACGGCCTGTCCAGTTTGTGTGGAAGAACTGGCCTCTTGGCTTGTCGGTACGTTCATAGGTGTGCGCTCCAAAATAGTCACGTTGTGCCTGAAGCAGGTTTGCAGGTAATCTTTCTGTTCTGACCCCGTCGAAGTAGCAAAGTGCTGAGGTAATTGCTGGAACTGGGATTCCAAATGACAATGCTGTTGCACTTACTCTTCTCCAGCCTTCCTGAGCATTTTCAACTTTTTCCTTGAAGAAAGGATCGAGCAATAAGTTGGGTAGTTTTGGGTTATTCTCGAATGCCTTTTTAATATCTCCCAGAAATGCGGAACGGATGATGCATCCTCCGCGCCACATCAAAGCAATGCCGCCGTAATTCAGGTTCCATCCATATTCACTGGCTGCTTCCATCATCAGGTTATATCCCTGGGCATACGATATGATCTTAGCTCCATAAAGTGCCATTTTCAGATCGTTTAGAAATTGTATGCGATCCCCTTCAAATTTGCCTTTGGTACCTTTTATGGCTCCTGCAGCCTGCACCCTTAGGTCTTTTTGAGCTGACAAACAACGTGCAAATACCGATTCCCCAATGAGTGTAAGCGGTATTCCCAGGTCAAGTGCCGCAATGCCTGTCCATTTCCCGGTTCCTTTCTGACCAGCAGTATCCAATATGAAATCTACTGTTTCTTCTCCGTTTTCGTCTTTATACCCTAAAATGTCTCTGGTTATTTCAATCAGATAACTGTCGAGCTCTTCCTCGTTCCATTTTTTAAAAACCTCATGCATTTCCTGGTTCGTCATGCCTAGCAAGTCTTTCATCAATTGATAGGCTTCGGTAATAATTTGCATGTCGCCATACTCTATTCCGTTGTGTACCATTTTTACAAAGTGCCCGGCACCTCCTTCTCCTACCCAGTCGCAGCAAGGTGATCCGTCATCTACTTTGGCTGCAATGCTTTGAAATATTTCCTTCACATGTGGCCATGCCGCGGGTGATCCCCCCGGCATCATTGACGGACCTGTCAATGCTCCTTCTTCTCCTCCAGATACTCCGGTTCCAATGTAAAGAAATCCCTTGCTCTCCACATATTTAGCACGACGAATCGTATCCGGGAAATGCGAGTTTCCACCGTCAATAATGATGTCTCCAGGTTCCAAATGGGGCATAACCAACTCAATGAAATCATCAACAGGCTTGCCTGCCTTTACTAAAAACATAACCTTGCGTGGCCTCTCAAGTGATGCCACAAACTCTTCAATGGAATGAGCCCCAATAAACTTTTTGCCAGCTCCCCGGCCATGGATGAACTTATCAACCTTTTCAACAGTTCTGTTGAATACGGCAACAGTATACCCTCTACTCTCCATGTTTAAAACCAGGTTCTCTCCCATCACGGCTAACCCGATTAACCCGATATCAGCTAATTTTTTCATGATGCATTTAATATTACGTTATTATTAAGAATTTTATTTATTCAAGAGACTGTTTTAAATTTATCTATTTATTCTATTTTGCGTCTTTTTCACTCATACTGCTGCAAAATTTTCTTAAATAGCTATAACTATTCGCGTCAATTTTGCCTTGTCTGAGCAAAAAACAGATCAAAATATTTCTAAAAAACAAAATCAAAACAGTTTCTAACTTATGCCTGTATAATCGTTATCTATCGCTACTCATCTTGAGGATTGCAGAATAATGCCTACTCTCCGGCAATCTTAAATCCCATCTTTTTTAGTTTTCCCCATGTTTCTTTGTTAATATTTGATGCTTTTATTTTATAGGTTTCAAATTCTCTTCGGACCGGATAATTTCCTCGGTATATTTCAAATTCTTGAGGGTTTTCTCTCAGGATTTCATCATCAGTTTTTATGTTGTATGTTGAATGTATGGCTTCTGCCAGTATTTCCTGTTCGTTTTTGTGGGTTCCGTCGATTTCGATCGTTGTTTCCCGGGGAAGTTCCACATTAAGTGGCTGCCAGTCATCAATGCCGAGGTCAAAAAAACGACTTACTGCCTGCACACTCATTTTTGTTCCATTGGCCTTCCCATCTTTGGAGTACCCTGCTATATGAGGTGTTCCGTAGCTGGAAACTTTTAACAGCATCCGATCAATGTCGGGTTCATTTTCCCAGCAGTCGGCAATAAATCCCGATAATGTTTTTGATTTTATAGCATGTTTTATGGCTTGGGTATCAAAAACCTCGCCTCTGCATGAGTTGATCAACAACGGTTTGTTTTTGATTTTTTGGATAAATTTTTCATTGACCAAATGAAAAGTTGCATCTTCACCGGTTGTGTTGAGAGGAACATGGAAAGTGATTATATCAGCTTCATTTTGAATTTTTTCAAGGGGAACAAATGCTTCAGGTCCCTCTTTGCGTTCACGTGGAGGATCGTTTAGCATGATTTTCATGCCAATGGTTTTGCATAGGTTCGCTACTTTTGACCCTACATGTCCTACTCCAACAATGCCAATGGTTTTATCATTTAGCAGGAATTGATTTTTTAGTGCATAGGAAAACAGAGCAGATGCAATATACTGATGAACACTTCCGGCGTTACACCCTGGAGCATTTGTCCATTCAATTCCCGCTTTTTTGCAGTATTCGGTGTCGATATGGTCGAAACCTATGGTTGCAGTGGCAATAAATTTTACTTTTGAACCTTCCAGCAATTCTCTGTTGCATTGGGTGCGTGTGCGGGTGATCAGTGCATCGGCATCTTTAACCTGTTCAGCAGTTGTTTTGCTTCCGGGCAAATAGATGACTTCCGCAAATGGTTCAAATGCTCCGCGTATATAAGGAATTTTATCGTCGATGATGATCTTCATATGATGATTCTGATTATTTTATGTAAAAATTTTTTACCATTTGTTCAAGCACCCAATTGGTCCGTGCTGCTGAAATACCGGTACTGACACATTTTCCTTTCCCCCGTAATTCGTTAACTACCTGTTGAACCAAGTTTTGTGAAATATGTTCCGGATTCACAAATTCCATTTTTGTTGTGCCTTTAGCTGTTTTTACGCTGACTTTTTCATGGGTAAAACAGGGAATAACGATTTCCCCATTTTCGCCTGTGATAATCATTTCATCCTTTTCTGCCGGGTTATTGCTTCCAAAATACCAACTTCCCGACCCGGTGACACCCGATTCGTGTTTCCATATACCTGCCACAGCATCTTCAGCAGGATAAAGATTTCCATAGTTTGATGCAATTCCTGATGTTTCAGTTACCTGTCCGAAAAGAAAATCAAGGTAATCGAACTGGTGTGATGCCAGATCAAAGAAATAGCCTCCACCACTAATCTCCGGGATAACATGCCAATGCATTTGTCCTGTTGCCGGGTCATATTCCTGAATAGGTTTGTGTAACTTAACCTGAACCATACAGGGTTTGCCTATCGTTCCGCTATCGATCAGTTCTTTTACTTTGAGAAATGCCGGCAGGGCTCTGCGATAATAGGCTACCCAAATGGGCATGCCGGTATTTTCAGATACGTTGAGCATTTCAAGGCATTCGGCATAATTTTTTGCCATGGGTTTTTCCACGTACACCGGTTTCCCTGCCTTCATGGCCTCCATTGCGTACCTGGCATGAGAATCAGGTGGTGTAGCAATATACACCGCATCCACATCAGGATCATTTATCAGCTCAGTTGCGTTGGAATAGTATTTAGGCACCTGGTGGCGTTGTGCATAATCAGCTGCTTTTTCTTCATTTCTACGCATAACTGCCACTAATCTGGAATATTCTGTTTTATAAAAAGCGGGGCCACTTTTATTCTCTGTGACGTTTCCAACTCCAATTATTCCCCAGCGTACCTGGTTAAAAAGATTCATGAAAAAAATATTTTATTGTATGACTAATAATCGAACCGATCCTTATATGCCCAGAGCCCGATTGCCGGATTTGAAATAAAGAATACCTCTTCTCCATCGGGCATGATATTGAATCCGTCTTTGAGTTTTTCCGGGTTATATCTGGCTGTCATTTTATCGATGTCAGCATAATTAAATCCCACGCTTTCAATTTCATTTTGGGTAAGGTTATTCTCTTTTTTCCCGGGGCAATAGGTGATGCTGAACCGGCCTTCAGAAGATCCGTGAATCAGGTGAGCTGCTGCTCCCAGGTTCGATTGCAGGTCTTCGTTTTCCTTTACCATTTTCAGCGTATGCGGTGTGCCAAAGTAGCCATACTTACGGATAAGGCGGTCGATTTGTTTATCTTCTCCAAATTCAGAAAGTGCGGGTGCAAGAACGATAAGTTCTCCGTCATTGGCCAGGGCCATTCGTGTACGGTAAATGCTTTTATTTCCCAGCCAGGTACTTTTAAATTCTGATGGATCGAGCCAAACAATTACTTTTTTTAGCGGTTTTTCAACCATTTCAAAGTTTACCTGAAGCGAGAGCCTGGCAGCTTTATTGAATACCTCAGCATCGTCACCAACAAAAAGGCCATAGGTCTGCAGCTGGCCGTTTTTGTTCAGACCAACGACTGTTTGTACATAAACGATGGGCAGGTGGGTGGCAAATTTTTCGGAAGCATAGTTGAAAATTTTCCTGACGGGAGTATCTGCTCTTCCCATCATTTTTTCCATACCATAAGCCGCTCCTATGAAATGACTTTTGTTGATTCCTTCAGATCCTCCGGTACCTACAAAAATATTTTTATTGTAATTGGCCATTCCTACCACCTCATGAGGTACAACTTGTCCAATGGAGAGGATAAGATCGAATCCTCCTTCAACAATGATTTTGTTTACTTGAACAGGCCAGGGGTAATTTACTGCATTTTCTGAAACCTGACTAACAAATTCAGCAGGCACTACTCCCAGGGTGATCACATCGTTACGCCAGTCGTGTTCTCTGAACAGTGATCTGGGAGTTGCTCCAAACATCTGGGTGATCTGTTCATCTGTCATGGGGGAGTGGGTTCCCAGTGCCGGCAGAATATCGGTTAGCTGGTCACCATAATACCACCAGGCAAATTCAGTCAGCTCTCCTGCACGGGAGGGAAACCGGGTGAAGTCAGGTGGAACAGCCAGCACTTTTCTCTTTTTTCCTATTTTATCCAGTGCCTGGAACAGCCCCTCTTTCATATCCTTTGCTGATAGGGAAGTTTCTGTTGAGCCTATTTCGTAATAGATCATATTTTTTTCTTAAGGGCAATTGCCCGGTTTATGTTTTGTTTCGAAATTTCTGAAATATTTTTTTGATCTTACGCAAATATTTCCAGTAAGTTATCGTCTGACTCTGGCATTTCCTTTCCAGATGCTCCACACCATTTCCTCATCGGCAGGTTGCGCATAGTCGGTGAGGAAAGTTGTGGCCAGGGCTCCGGTTGCCCATCCGAACCGGGGCCATTTTTCAGGATCCCAGCCTTTCAATATCCCGTATAACATTCCACCTACGTAACCGTCACCACCACCAATACGGTCCAGTACATGAATGGTTCTTGGCTCGACAACATGCCAGTTCTCTCCTTCCAGCATAATGGCTCCCCACATATGTTCATTGACGCTGATTACCTCTCTGAGGGTTGTGGCAAATACAGAAGCATTGGGGAAACTTTCTTTCACCCGCATGATTAATCCTTTAAATCCTTCAATTTTGGCACTGATGCCTTCCCCCCCTGCAGGCGGTCCTGAAATGCCAAAACAGAGTTGAAAATCTTCTTCATTCCCTATCAGGATGTCGGAAACGGATGCAATCTCGGTGAAATTTTCACGAAGTTGCTTTTCCCTGCCTTTCCAGAAAGAAGCACGGTAGTTCAGGTCAAAAGAAATTTTTGTTCCGTATTTTTTTGCTGATCGTGCTATTTCGAGGCAGAACTGGCTGGTGTCGGGCGAAAGTGCAGCAATCAACCCCGACAAGTGAACGATTTGCA
>JAQVON010000137.1 GCA_028702595.1 Mariniphaga sp.
TTTATCAATAAAATGAAGTTGTTTTATATTTCGCTATATAACAAGTATTTAGCAAGCCGCAAAAGTAGAATAGGTAATGATTTGGAAACGAGCGAAATTCTTTGGACTGCTTGATTCTTCCATTGTTCCAAATAACTCTTTTGCAAAGATATAATTATTTGCAACATTAACAAGCCCATCCACATTTCTTCCAAATTTAAACCGTAAATTAGCTGAATGAAAATTCTGATAGTAGAAGACGAGAAAGAGCTTGCCGCAGACATAGGTAAGTATTTGTTGGGAGAGAATTATTTATGCGAGCAGGTCGCCGGAAAAATTTTTGCATATGATTACGATTGTATTTTTCTGGATTTAATGCTTCCGGGGGGAGCGGACTGCAATTATTGGAACTGTTAAAACAGGAGAACAAGCAGGACGGAGTAATCATTATTTCCGCCAAAAATTCTATAGAAGAAAAGTAAGAGGTTTGCAAATTGGGGCAGATGATTATCTGGCAAAGCCTTTCCACCACTCAGAATTGTCAGCACGAATACATTCGGTTATCCGCAGGAAACAGTTTAATAGTCTGAACACCATAAAACAGAACGAACTGAGCATTGATTTACTGGCAAAAACAGTAAAAGTAAAATTCAGAGAAGTTAACCTGACGAAAAAGGAGTATGACCTGTTGCTTTTCTTTATTGGCAATAAAGACAGGGTTATTTCAAAAAGCGCTTTGGCGGAACATCTTTCGGGCGATATTGCCGATATGTTCAACAACCACGATTTGGTTTATCCCCACATTAAAAATTTGAAAAAGAAACTTACGGGAGCAGGTTGAAAAAACTATCTAAAAACAGTTTACGGAACAGGTTACAAGTGGGAAATATGAGCAAGTTGTTCAACAAACTATTCAAAACATTTACTTCATAGTTATTTCGGCGTGTAGCATCATTTAATAATGAATTCCATTCCGTTTAAAGAAATTGGGCAAACATGACCTGATTGACAAAGAATGGATTAAAAAAACGGAGTTCAATCCTAAAAATTCAAAATTAATTCAAAATTGGGTAATTCTTTTGTCGGGGATTTAAAGGCGACAAAGATGAGAATTATTTTAAATCGGGGATCTATTCCATTAATAGCCGGTGTGGTGCGTGAGATTTTGATTCAATCTGCTTTGTCAAATAAAGTATAGATAAAATCAAAAAATGAAGTAGTGATATGATAACCAGGTTGCTTCCACAGTGCTTATTTCAACCCGAAGAAAGTAAATACAAACTAACCATTATTGTACCGGTGTACAACGAGGAAGGTAATATGGAGAGACTTAAAAAAGAACTTCTTTCATACCTGAAAATGGCCGTTGTGCCCACAAAAGTATTGTTCGTTAATGACGGTTCAGACGATAACAGTCAGCAATTGATAGAAGCTATTTGTTACGGAAACCCGGAATTTTCATTTATTAGTTTAAAACACAATTGTGGTTTAAGTGCCGCAATGAAAGCCGGATTTGATACCGTTGACACTGAATTGACCGGCTATATTGATGCTGACCTTCAAACTACGCCAACCGAATTTAATCTTCTTTTGAATTATATCGAAGAATACGATCTAGTGACAGGAGTTCGGGCAAATCGAAAAGATTCATTGGTAAAGAAACTGTCATCAAAAATAGCCAATAGCATACGCAGGGTTTTTACTCACGACAACATGGAGGATACCGGTTGCCCGCTTAAAATTATAAAAACCTGTTATGCAAAAAATATCCCCATGTTTAAGGGGCTGCACAGATTTCTTCCAGCAATGGTTTTGTTGCAAAAAGGAAAAATAAAACAAATACCTGTTCAACATTTTCCTCGTATTGCAGGCGAAGCAAAATACGGTTTAAGCAACCGCTTATTTGGCCCTTTAATGGATTGCTTTGCCTACCTGTGGATGAAGAAAAAATACATTAATTATTCAATAGAAAAAAAAGGTGAATAATTACAGTTTTGTGATATATGGTATTGGTTTTATTGCACAGGCACTTTTTTCGTCACGTTTAATAATACAATGGTTCTTGTCGGAGAAACAAAAAAAAGTAGTTACACCGGCTCTTTTCTGGGGGCTAAGCCTATTTGCCTCGTTTTTATTGTATATCTACGGCTACTTACGCAACGATTTTGCAATTATGCTGGGACAAAGCTTAACCTATTTCATATATATCAGGAATTTACAAATACAAAATCAATGGAAGAAAATACCTGTTTTGATAAGATGGATTTTTTACCTCGTACCGGGAATCATTGTTGCCTATTATTTCAACAACAATATAATTGATGTAAACAAATTTTTTAAAAACGAAGCTATTCCGCTATGGTTACTCGTCTTGGGAATTGTTTCGCAGGTAATATTTATGCTTCGTTTTGTTTATCAGTGGCTGTACTCTGAAAAAAAGAAACAATCGATTTTACCTATGGGGTTTTGGTTGTTAAGTAACATTGGTTCGTTACTGATTTTGACTTATGCCGTTTTCAGAAAAGACCCCGTGCTCTTTATTGGGCACATTATGGGAGTTGCCATTTATACCCGAAATATAATCTTGTTATTTAAACAGAATGATTAAGACAATAGAGAAATATCCGGTTTTAAGCCTTTTGGTGTTAGTATTGATATTGCTGTTGCCTAATCTCAACGAGCTAAAAGTCACGATTATGGAGGCACGCAATTTTATTGCTGCACGCGAAATGCTTAGCGATGGAAATTGGATTTTAACCACCATGAATGGCGAACCTCGCTATGAAAAGCCCCCTTTACCTACCTGGATTACGGCAATCTTTGGTCTTCTGTTTGGAATTAAAAATGTATTTGCCTTACGGTTTCCAGGAGTAATCATGGTTTGGGCCATCGGCGTGTTTATCTACTTATTCTCAAAAAATCTGACCAATGACAAAACCCATAGTTTTATTAATGCACTTATAGGTGTAAGTTCGTTTTATGTTTTTGGGATTATTATAGAAGCCCCCTGGGATATTTATACACATGGTTTTATGATGGTGGCAATCTTTTTCCTTTATAGGGTTTACAACTCAAATAACAAATGGGATATTTTATTGGCTTCTGTTTTTATTGGCTTCTCGATACTAAGTAAAGGCCCGGTTTCGCTTTATGCACTATTATTGCCTTTTATACTTGCTTATGCCTTAGTTTATGGAGTAAAAAACAAGTTTGTTATAAAATCATTACTTGTATTAATTCCCGGATTAGTTTTAGGGAGTATATGGTTTATCTATGTTCGTGCCGCAGATACTGAGACATTTTCAAAGATTACACAAGTTGAAACATCCAATTGGTCGAGTTATAATGTAAAGCCGTTTTATTACTACTGGAATTTCTTTCTTCAAAGCGGAATATGGACTATCCCGGCAATATGCGGGTTACTATACCTATTTATGATCAAACGTGTAAAAAATGGTTCTCATTATAACCTAAGCTTTTTCTGGACACTTTTTTCGGTGGTGTTGTTATCGTTAATCCCGGAAAAAAAGGCTCGTTACCTGATGCCCGTACTTATACCTTTAGCTATAAATACCGGCTTTTATATCTTTCATATTCTCGAAAAATCCGGGTCCATAAAAAATAAATTAGAAGCTATCCCTCTTTATTTCCATTTTGGATTAATAGGTATTATTGGAATTATCTCCCCCCTCGTTTGTTTTCTTTTGTTTAAAAATGAGATGATTGAACAACAAAACCTGTTTCTTCCTTTAAGTCTTGCTTTATTATTCATGGGAAGCTTTTTATACTTATTACTGATCTTAAATAAGATGTATCCTGTATTTTACATTTCAATTCTAATATTCACTCTGTCGCTTACTATGGCTGTTCACCTCAACCCTGTTTTTACGAATCAAAATACAAACTACAAATCAATTTCAATGTTGAAGGAAGAAGCTGCGGAAAAGAATATTCCAATTTATGTTTTGGATCAGATTTCTCCGGAAATGTTATGGGATTTCGGTGGTATTGTTCATAAAATTTCAAAAACGGAGCATGGGTTCAGCTTTCCAAAAGAAAATATGTTTGGGCTTCTTGTTAATGATTCGACAATTATAAATACGTATGAGCTTCGTTCAAGTTACACCGTTGAAAAAAGAGATACTTATGATTTGAACCATACAAAAAAATATAAACCACGCTATGTCAATTACTATTATATATTAAAAAAAAGAAACGATGAATAAAGATAAAATAAGAAAGACAGGCTGTAAGCCAACATGGGCATTTCTTATTTTTTTAGCTCTATGTGCTGTAAGCTTATATATTAATATCGGCTCTTACGGTTTGATTGAGACCAGTGATGCCCGCTATGCCGAAATATCGCGTGAAATGTTAAAATCGGGTGACTATTTACATCCAACCTTGCTCGGCATAAAACATTATCATAAACCTCCGTTAACTTACTATATTACCTCCCTTGGTTACCTGC
>JAQVON010000013.1 GCA_028702595.1 Mariniphaga sp.
TCATCTTTTTATAATAAAATAAATTCAGTAACTTCGTGCAGGGTTCTCCCAATGATTCAACGGCTTCCTTCACCTTCTCAAAGTTATCCGGGGGTTCTTCCTGAAAAAATGAAGTATAAGGCCTCACATTACTCAAAGCATTGCCTGTGCCTGACAGCTCTCTTTTTCTTTTCCGGAGATGCTCCAGCCATAAAATTCTACAAATAGAAAACAGATACGTTTCCAGCGGACAGTATAAATTTAGCTCCCTCCGCACAACTTTCTCCCAAATTATCACCATACTATCCTGAAACAGATCTTTCGCATGCTCAAAGGTGCCTGAGTTTTGAACAACCATTTTCAATACCAAGGGGAACTCTTCTTCGTATAAATGATAAACCACACCATAATCGTGGTTTACAAGTCCTTTAACGATTCGTGCATTCCTTTTTTCAATTTCATCCTCCGGAAAAGACAGCATTCTGCGATAACCTGATCCAGGATCATCTTCCGCTACGGCAGCAACATTCTGGGAATAATCCCGGAAATCAGCTGTTCCCCGAAGGTTATCAAATGCTATTTGGCAGCATTTGATGATACCGGCAGACTGAATCGCCCTGAAATATAAAAACATGGATATTAAGAGACCAGGGAAAGACACAGCTTCTGATATGTCATCCGGAAGAAGGTTAATCTGAAATGAAACGGAGTTTCTCCCAATAGAAATTGAATAATACTTTCTATCCTGATGTCTCCTTTCAGTTTTAATCCATTTTTCGGCAAACATGATTACGTTCTATGGGATTCTTCAAAAATATTAAAAATTTAATATTTTAAAGGGTGATATTTCATAAAAAATGACATGATAAAATAAACCATCCGAAGAAACCGAAATGAAAACAATACAAAATATTAAAACGCTTAAAAAAATAAATTAAAATGACACACAAAGAATTTAAAACTTCAGTTAACCGGTTAAATGAAATTTTATTCGATGTTGACGTAAGGCCAGTCTATGTTGGATATATTTTCCCGGATAAAAAGGCACCTCAACTCATGCAATCGAAAAAGCACAAAGCCATTGTCAACTCGTCTAACGGAAAACTTTTATCGATAGTGAGTAAAAATTACAGAATAACCACCAACAGGGAAGCTCTTGAGATGGGAAAAGAAGTGTTTGTCCAGCTCTTCCCCGGTTATTCGAAAGACAAGTTGACCCTTTTCAAGGTTATTGCCCCCAAATCCCTTACATCGGTAAATTTCGACATTACTCATCCCGAAGTCTTTCTAAACATCAGGGAACAGGAAAACTGGCTCCCGTTTTTAAGGATTACTAATAGTTTCAATCGTAGGCAAGCCCTGGCACTTGAAATAGGATTTGTTCATAAACTTTGGGCTAACAGCGTATTGTTTGATCCAAAAAACATCGATCTTCAATTTTCTTGTATTTCAAACAAGCCCATCCGGTTGACAGACAAAACAGATGAAATCTATGCATTTTCAGAAAAATTCAGGGATTGGTGTGATCTTTTAAAGTCTTATCCTCTCTCAATGGAAAGTTTTTTCCCTCTCCTTTGTATGATCCTTTGTATCAACCTGGAAGCACCCGCTCCAAAACAGTTCAGGCACAAAAAAGAAACACTGAACAAGATACATACCTGGGTTAAGCATCAAATCAGGAATTATCAGGAAATCCTCGGAATGAATGCTTATACTGCATTTATCCTTTCCACCGATCTGGTTTCCCATAACAGCCAGTATAATGTTTTACCCGGTTATTACGTCAATATCCGTTCATACTTCACCCGGCCAACAACCTGGATGGTAAAATTCACACGTAACATCAGGCAAAATGATTTTTCTCTCGAAGAATACCTGTCGTCAACGATACAAAAAATAAATGCAATACATAAACCGGATTGATAGAGGCCGGTCTGCCTGGCAACATATTGTGCCAGGCAGACCAGCATCCCTAAAAAAAAGGGATGGAAGTTATAACTGCTTAAAAAAATCGTTCCCTTTATCATCAACAATAATAAATGCAGGAAAGTCTTCCACGCTGATTTTCCGAACAGCTTCCATTCCCAGTTCAGGGAAGTCAACAACTTCTACTGATTTGATACTGTTCTTAGCCAGGATAGCTGCAGGACCACCGATAGATCCGAGGTAAAATCCCCCGTATTTTTTACAGGCATCCGTAACCTGCTGAGAACGATTCCCTTTGGCAAGCATCACCATGGATCCACCTATTTGCATAAATTCGTCAACATAAGGATCCATCCGCCCTGCTGTTGTTGGCCCGAAGCTTCCCGAGGCCATACCTTTGGGTGTTTTTGCAGGTCCGGCATAATAGACCGGATGTTTTTTAAAGTATTCCGGCATAGGCTTGCCCTCATCGATCATTTTTTTGATTTGTGCATGGGCTATGTCACGGGCTACTATCAGGGTGCCATTCAGGTTTAGTCGCGTTTTTACCGGGTATTTTGCCAACTCCTTCAAAATTTCATCCATCGGCTGATCCAGATTAATATTCACGGCCGGCTGCAGATGAGGAGCTTCTTTGGGAAGAAACCGGGCTGGATTTTTCTCCAATTCCTCTAAAAATATCCCTTCTGCTGTAATTTTTGCCTTAATGTTGCGGTCGGCACTGCAGCTTACTCCCAAACCAACTGGACAGGAGGCTGCATGACGGGGCAAACGGATCACACGAACATCGTGAACAAAATACTTACCGCCAAACTGAGCCCCAATTCCACTCTCCCGACAAATTTTCTCAACTTTCTTCTCCCACTCCAAATCGCGAAAGGCCTGCCCCCCTTCATTCCCGGATGTGGGCAGATGATCATAATATCCTGCCGAAGCTTTCTTCACTGCAGCTAATGTAGCCTCAGCCGAGGTTCCGCCAATAACTAAAGCTAAATGATAAGGCGGACAAGCAGAAGTCCCCAAATCCTGAATTTTCTCACGTACAAACTTTGTCAGGTTCTCTTCAGTCAATAACGACTTGGTTTGCTGGTATAAAAAAGTCTTGTTACCAGAACCTCCTCCCTTCGTGATGAACAAAAATTCATAACGATCCCCTTCTTCTGCATAAATATCGATTTGAGCAGGAAGATTAGTACCGGTATTTCTCTCTTCGAACATGCTAAACGGAACTACCTGAGAATACCTTAGATTCTTTTCTTTAAATGTATCAAAAATGCCCTTGGAAAGATATTTGGCATCATTCACACCCGTATACACGTTCTCCCCCTTTTTCCCAACAACTATGGCTGTTCCGGTATCCTGACATGTGGGCAATTCTCCTTCAGCGGAAACAACCTGGTTTAATAACATAGTATGAGCAACAAAACGATCATTATCTGTTGATTCCGGGTCCTGAAGAATATCAGCAAGCTTCTGTAAGTGGGCTGCCCGCAAATAAAAAGACACATCATGAAATGCTTCCCGGGAAAGAAACTCAAGTCCCTCCGGGGATACCCGAAGCAACTTGCGGCCATTGAACTCTTCCTGCGAAATAAAATCTTTGGTCAATAACCGATAGGTCGTTTCATCTTTTAAAACAGGATAAGGCTCCTGATATTTATAATCTGCCATGGTCATTCGTATTTAATATTCTTTTGTTGCAAAGATAAAACTTCTCATCGTTTTCCTGGGTTACCGAAATAAACATGAACAAAACTTATACTTAACCCCGGGGATTGTTAAACCTGCTTTTGATATCGACGGAGAGTTATCAAGATCGTTTCATCCTTTCCTCGAGGAAGTATCGCAACTGATCAAGCATAATGGGAACATCGTCACTTTCAATCCCCTGGTCAATCAGGTAAGGCAAATCCTCCTGAAATACTTGTTGAAAATCACTTTCTGAAAAGCCATCTTTCGAAATAGACTTCCGATAATACTCCAGCGCATTTTTCCGATTTCCCATACACCATTGCACGTGACCCATGTTCATATAATCGTGTTTATTGGGTTCATCATCTATCAGCTTAAGAAAGTATTTTTCAGCCTGCTCTCTTTTACCGGTGAGAAAAGAACACCAGGCAATAGGTCGCCACACCTTTTTGTTCCCCGGTGCCAGATATTCTACTTTAAAATAACATTTCAATGCTTCATCAAACTGTTCAAGCTCCAACAAGCAATGCCCTGTATTGAGCAGGTTATTAAGACCTTCAGGATCAATCATTTCTGCCTCACGGTAATACTGCAGGGCTTTTGCCGGTTGTTTTAAGTTCCGGTAACAAAGAGCTATTTTCTTCAGATTCCACAACCGGTTGATGTCAAACAATTCAGCCTTCAGGTAACCTTCCAGCGCCTCCTCATAGCGGCCTGCTTTTTGATCACAAAAGGCAATCTTCTGAATGACCTCCCCATCCTTTTCCTGCTCCAGCAGATAACGAAATACTTCAGCAGCTTCATCAAAATAATTCCTGGAAAAATAATACTCTGCAATTTTCCTTAGCTGAATTAAATCACTTTTCAGCAAATCACCAAGAACGTATTTGTTATGAAAATCGAACCTCCAGCCAAACACATCCTCAAAATCGTTGCGCCGTGGGAAAAGTTTATAAAACCTGTATAAATCCTGGATGTACTGGTTGGAAACAAACTCTGTTTTTCGTCCTGGTAAGGTTAATTCTTCATCATCCTCCAACTCTTTTATCTGGGCCATCTCAGCCTGGATGCTCCGGGCCATAAATTCCCGGTTTTCTTTCGGTAGAGCCTGGATGCTAAAACAAAACGAATATTTATCAGAATTACAAAGTATGGGCGCCCGGTCTATAGCTTCCATCAACCGCTTGTTGACCTCATCATTCATATCGAGAATACCGGTGATTTCAGGATTTCCGGGAAAGAAGGGAATAAACCAGTTCCCGATTTCCTGGTAAAATGGGAAAGATTTGAGCATGGCAAAAGAGCCCATAAAAACATCAGCTCCCTCCATCTGCAATTCTGTAAACTCTTCCATCTTATCCATCAAACCAGGTGAATCCTTGAATATTTCCTGCCAATCGGGGTTTTTATCTTCCGACAAACCTTCTTCCATCAAACTATCCAGGTTAATCTTATTCTTAAAGTTGGGACTAATTTTTATCATTTCAGGAAGAATCTCATCCCGGATGCGTTGTTGTAGTTTTTCAGTTTCTTTACTACGAATAAACTGCAAAATAATTTGTTCCAGTGATCTCCGAAACATCGGATTTTCATACGAGATTTTCAATCTGCCGGTAATGGCAGGATAAAAAGACATCCGGTAATCATACTTATATAAGGTAATCAGCAATCCAACAATTGCCCGCTGACTGAGCTCTGCCTCAGGCGAATCACTGGCATCAAAGAGCAATTCAAATTTCTCTTTGCCGAATGATCGCTGAAGACTGAGCATTACTGCAGTAACCAGGAATGATTTATAAAACACACTTACTGAAGGGCTCAAAAAGAACGTACGCAAAAGGTCTGTCTCCTCAACAGTCAATTTATCCCGAAACCAGATATGATAAAAAAGACGGGTAATATGCTTCTGGTGTTCCCAGGTTTCTTCCGTGGAAATCTCAGCGTCGGATAAGGTCTCCTGGTGGATATAAAAATCTTCAAGCTTAGATAAGTACGCACTAAAATTGGAGATATATTTCCCGGCAAACATCCTTATTTTTTCGTACTCTACCGATGTAGAATACCTGAGCCGAACAGCTTCATAAACTTTGTCCGACAACTCAAAAACAGATACAATTAATTTTCGGTAAACCTTCTGCCGCTCCGGATCACGGATACCTTCAACAGTATATTTAAGCATAAACTGATAAGTCTCTTCCAGGTTCCGGCATTCATCGTAGTAAATTCCTGATCCATGTTCAGCAATCAATAATTTCAACTGATCAAATGCCGGTTTTAATCTTTTTGCCGCCAGTTGATGGCATATTCTGTTATATATGTTATTAATTTCCTGTTCTGTCATTATTACTTTTCTTATTCAAAGTTAACGGTATTTAATTTCACCTACAGCACAAGAAACCATCAAAAAATAAACCAGAAATAAAAACAAGCAGAAATGGCAGTATTTGCGACAAGTCAAAACATCTTGCTAACTGGAATACACGTTTCTGCTAATCTGTTGTTTACCATCCGGCAAGATTCCGGCATCCCGTTATAAAATAATCAGCAATACAGTACCATCCTGCTGCGCCAAACCATGTGCTTCCTTTTTAATGCTCCGACAGTCTCACCTGGATCACATTCTTCTCATTTTCTAATGTCCAGGCAGGAATTCGAATTTCAACTCTTTTCAAATTTTCGATCTGTTTATCCAGTTTCAGAGGTGCCGGGAAGAGAGAAACCACAGAAACGGTTATTTCGGGGTGTGATTTGTTTTCAAGTTTCAATATTTTCCCATCCTGTTTCAACAATGCTCCCCCCTGAATAATTTCCACATCGGCAACGGTCAGCAGTTGCCAGGTAATGGTTTTGGTTTCTTCTGCCAGTTCAATATGATCTTCAATGAGCAGAGAAGTATTGCTGTCTTTTACAAATCTGCGGGAGGCGTTTTTCAGTTGTCCCTTAAAAGATGGAGAAAGATCGATAGTTACCTCCGGGGTATGACCATCTTTAAAGTCAACAATAGAAGCCATTCCGTCAACCACATGTAATTGATCATTCACAGTCAGGGTGCTATGACCAAAGTTATTCTTCGTCAGCAACACCCATCGTTCACAGTCCTGGCATTTACTCCACAGGTCTAATCCGGCAGCTTCCAGTTGTTCATACCCCTGATTTCCGGGATCGATTACCCAGCGGACTCCGTTTAGTTCAAAAACAAAGGAGCCACCGTCCATATTCCCATGATTGACAATACCACGGCCACCTTTCCCTCCAAAATAGTATTGGTTGGGGTCGTTTTCGCCACCAGTAAATATTGCAATAGGATTTGCTCCTTCGCCTTTCCAGGCAGTGGGCAGTTCCCCTTCAATTTGTGGATCAAACTGAGCCATCCACACCAGAGCACACCCACCCAGCCGGGGAAGCTTTCTCATTTCTTCAGCAGGGATAAGAAACCGTTCCTCCTCATAAAAAGTCTTATTCCCGGTTTTAGACGCAAACCAGGCCAGAGTCATATCGCCCCTGTTGCCCCTCCGGTCGCCACAATCGGCAAAATTGTAATACCACCCCGAAGGAGCATTGGTCAATACCCTGAAAATTGCACTCTCCATAAATCCGGGAAAGTCGGAATGGCCAAAATCAGTTCCAAAAGCACTCTCCAAAAAAGCAATGGTTGCCACCGAAAAACTGGTGCCATAGTCCCAATAAGTTGATCCTTCCGGATAAACACCATTGGGCATATACTCAGCCAGGGAATAGGGCAATCCCTCCAGAGCCCGGTGAATTGTTCTGGCAGCCAATTCCGGATCTTTTTCAGCAATAACAATAGACGCAGCTATCATTCCACCATTACACACCTGATTCCAGTTGTTGGTTCCCTTTACCCACCAGTTGTATTCTTCATTGTCATCCCAGCTGGGCAGAATCCCTTTTTTAATGAGTGCATCCTGTGCCAGGTTAATGGTTGACCGGGGCAGCTTTCCCGCTGTCCAGTCAAGAGCCAAAGCCACAGCTAAGGACATTTCTGCAACATCCAGATAATGGGAGGGATTCCAATCGGAAAAATTACATACCGCAACAAGCTCCTCATTGATTCGCTGCAAAACCTCCTGATCTTTCTCGATCCGGTATACCATACCCAACATGTTCATACGGTACAACATTTCCCGGGATACTCCGAGAAGCCTGCGACCCGACATTCTTCTTTCCAACAATGGCCTCTTTTGAATTTCAGAAGCATTCAACCGGATGGCTTTATAGGTGTTCTGGATTACCGGATCCGTTTTTAGCTTATTTTTTAAGTTTCGCTCTATGGCAGAATTCAATACCAGCCGAGGCTGAGATTTTCGTAAATTCTTTTTAAGATAGGACACCGTCATTGGATTCTGAAGTCGGGGAATATCTTCTTCTTCAGTACTTTGAGATGAACTGCCCGGATGACAGGCACCCCAGGCAGGCATCAGAATCAATAGGCTGAAAAGTGTGATAAAAAAGATCGGGTTTTTTCTCATTATGTAACTATTTTATTTATAAATTATTAACGATATAAAATTCTACAGGTGGGCTGTTAAAAGAATCAGCCGGCAGGGGGGTACTGCACCATCAATCTCTTTCAACTTGTACATTCAAGCCAATTTTTGAGATTATTTTCCACAAAAGAGTTATCGTTCAGGTGTGGGTATGCTGCCATCACACGGTCAATTTCTTCCTTTTGACCGGGTGATAAAGCTTCATCTTTATTTAAAGTCCAGATTCCATTCAGGATACCCTGACGGCGTAACACTTCATGAATACCTGTAATGCACCCTTTAAAATCATTTGCCACATCAAAAAATGCAGCATTACAATCGGTGATTTGATTGGCCAGAACCAGCGCATCCCGAATATTTCCATTGAATTGTCCGGCATGCACTTTTTCAAGCAGTTCCACTGCTTTGTGTGTCCAAACAGCCCAGTGGCCAAGCAATCCACCCACAATCCGTTTTTTTATGATGCTACCCTGCACAACAACATGATACTCCGAGAGAAGATCCATCAGGATATTATCGTCATTTCCTGTGTAAAGGGCAATATCACCAGCTCGGCCTGACTCAGCCACTCCGCGAACTACATCCAGGGTTTGATATCGGTTAAACGGAGCCATCTTAATGGCTATAACATTTGAAATGCGGGCAAATTCGCGCCAAAAATCCACATCTAATCTTCGGCCTCCTACCGCTGGCTGCAAATAAAAACCAACGACAGGTATCACATCTGCAACGGCCCTGCAATGCGCCAGAATTTCCTCATTTGTTGCATGACGATAAGCAGCAACACTGAGCAAAACGGCATGAAATCCCTGTTCAAGAGCCATCATCGCTTCATGGACTGCCTGGTTTGTTTTCCCGATAACACCGGCAATTCGAATAACCTGTTTTCCCGAGGCTGCATCAAACCGGTCAAATTCCTCACGGGCTATTTTTAACAGTGTGTGGAAAAGATTAATTTCAGGCAGACGAATCTCAAACTGCGTAGTATGAACCCCCACAGCAACTCCTCCTGCTCCGGCATCCAGGTAATACCTGAATAAAACACGCTGCCGGCATACGTCCAGCTTCCGTTGTTCATTCAATGCCAATGGCAATGCAGGAATAACAACTCCCTTCCGGAGATTGCTTAAAAGTCCTTCCGGTAATTCATTATAATCCATATTTTACTCTCCATTCCTTTTTTTTGTCATGAACTGAACATTTCAGATTTTCCCATTCTTAAATAATAATCCCGGACTGAAGGGTACGAAAAAAGTCAGGACTGATAACTATTGAATTGGCAATGAATTATGATTCGTTTTACCATTTTTCAACAGTTCCCGGGATTAAGTTGCGTGACATCTCCGGATCAATACTTCCCATCCCTTACTTCAAAATGAGTAGGTTTCCCCAACAGTTTTTTCTCAGCTTTCATCCATTCAGCAATCCAGTAAATCACCTTTTCGATGGGTACCCGGGGATAACCGAACAGGTCAAAAGCTTTGCCGGAATTGTTCAATAAGGCAGTAGGTGCTTCCTCCCCAATCAATTCGGGTTTTTCACCAAATAATTTCCCAAACTCCAGAGCAACATCGCGAACCTTTAAAATTTCCCTGCCTGTCACATTCAGGATCCTTGCCGGACTGGCTGCGATATCCAGCGAACGAAGCACATAATCATTCACATCTCCCTGCCAGATCACGTTAAAATATCCCATAGTTATATCGAGGGGGATCCTGTTTTTTACTTTCGTAGCGATGTCAACCAACACACCATACCTCAATTCAACAGAATAATTCAACCGGATAAGCGTAACAAGTGATTGGTGTTTTTTACTGCCATACTCAAACATCCGTTCACGTCCGAGGCACGACTGTGCATATTCCCCTACCGGTTCAGGATTATCGGTTTCCAAAGATCCTCCTGACTTCACAGGAACCAATGGATAAACACAACCTGTTGAAAAAGCGACAATCCGTGAATCGCTGAAATGATCGGCAACCAGTGCCGGCATATAGGAGTTAACAGCCCAGGTCAGGCTAAGATTATCTTCCGATCCAAATTTCATACCCGCAAGGAAAAACACATTCTTTACCCTGGGCAACGACTCAATAAAGACACGGTCCAGCAAATCTCCATGAATCGTTTCGATTCCCTGCTTTTCAAAAACAGCCCGTTGTTCGTTGGATTCAAAAAGTGAAACTCCATAAATTTTTTTTGCCGTACCAGCCGCTTCACATGCCCTCTTTGCCATCCGTGTAAGCGTTGGGCCAATCTTACCACCTGCTCCTAAAAACATGATATCACCATCTATGCGGGAAAACATCTCAATAGCTTCAGGAGTAGGTCGTGATAACAGTTCATCAAGCTGTTCTTCATTGACAATTTTTTCAGGGATTTCAACCTTTTCCATACCAGTCATTCTTCAATTTTTTATAAGGTGTTTAAATATGCAATAATTTTACCATACATGAAATAAACCATCATAGAAATCAGGACAAAACCAAAAACAGCCAGAACATTCTGCCACAACTTATTTTTGAATTTTCCCATCACTTTCTTGTTGTTCAGTATAAGGAAAAGACCGATGGCAATTAGTGGAACGGCAAGAATAGATGATGCTTGTGCCAAAATCAGGGTATAAATAATATTTCCTTTGAAAAAGACGGCAATAAACATTCCCAGCAGTAATGCAATGGTCGTGAATATTTTAGGCATTCGCTCATTCATCGATCGTCCCAATCCCAGTCCGTCGGAAAGCAAACCTCCACCCATCACAGCATTAACCATGAGTGATGAGAAAGCGGCGGAACATAAACCGATATTAAAAACAACTTTTGCAAATTTTCCAAATAATGATTCAAGCTGTAAAGCCATATCGGCGGCTGAGTTAACAACTATACCGTTAGGATGCAAAGCGGCCGCAGAGGTTATCAGGATCAACACCGAAATTAACGCAAGCATAAAAATACCTGTACATGAATCGTTTAATCCCTTCTTCATATCCCCTTTCTTCCAGCCCTTGTCCTGGGCAAGATACGACTGATATAAAGCTCCATGTAAAACAAAGGTAGTCCCCACAAGCGCTGCAATAATATCCAAATTCCCCATGGAAGAAAAACTGGGAATAAACCCTGAGGCAATTTGTCCCGCATCAGGCTTGGCAAGGATCAGGTTGATCAGGAAAGCCAGGATCATGATCATAACCAGTAACATCATCAGCTTCTCCAGCAATTTATAGAGATTCTTTGCCCAAAACAACAACACAATAGCCATCGGAGTAAAAATCAACGGCCATATTCTTTCGGGTATGCCCGTAATCCCCTCCATCGCCAGGCCTACTCCAAGGTTATTTCCAAATTGAAAACTGGAGGCAGCTAAAAATGCAGAAATACCAATCACCGCAGAAAACCATCTTCCATAATTATCTGCAATGGATTGCAATATGGACGAATTGTTTGTCACCCCAAAACGCGCACTCATGGAGGTGTAAATTAACATCGAAATAGCAGCAAAGGCAATCACCCAAAGGTATGAGTACCCATATTCTGATCCAATCCGGGAGGAAACAGTGATACTACCGGGGCCCAGCACCACGGAGGCAATAATAAAGCCCGGACCTAATGACCGAATTGCCGTTCCTATCTTTTTATACCAAGTCATGTTTCTGTTTATTCTTTTTATAAAAGTGAATAAATATAAGAGCGTTATACAGGAAATCCTGTCAAATAGAAAGTTCTTGTAACAAGGCTTAACATCAGGCCTGATCCGAGAACAAGAATTCCCCGGGTATTATATATCCTGATCCATTTCAAAAAGTCAGGTTGGGAAGTAATCCAACGGGAATTGCCAGGGGAAAAGTCCTGCGATGGATAAAAAAAAATGAACGAAGTTCTCCGGAGCTGATTCAATATTGCACATCTCCCATTCCAGCCAAGAATCAGTTGAAGTATACCCGGAAGGGTTAACTGATCGTTTGAATAGCTATTTGGGAAATGGTTTATCATACTCGTTACATCATCGCGTAAAGATATTAAATTATTATTTTCTCACCCTTCTCTGTTACATGGGATTATTTTTTTTTGGGAGGAAACAGTATATGTTTTCAACTCTACCTCACCGCGAGCTACCCTTAATGCGTTCATTGCAAGAGCTTTCAACTCATCCTCACCTGGATAGCTATAAACAGGAGCTATAAATCCGGTTTTTCTTTTGATGTAGGGTTCCAGGTATTGATTATAAGCAAGGCCTCCGGTGAGTAGGATGGCATCTACTTTTCCTTCCAGGACAACGGCCATTTCACCAATAATTTTTGATACCTGATAAAACATTGCATCCTGGTAAAATTGTGCTTGTTGATGGCCGGTTTTCACCATTTCTTCCACGTCCAGTGCATTGTTGGTGCCCAGATAGCTTACATATCCTCCTTCTCCCACCACCATGCGATCGATTTGGGTTCGTGAATATTTCCCGCTAAAGCACACCTCGATCAGCTGTCCTGCCGGCAAAGTTCCCGATCTCTCAGGACTAAAAGGGCCTTCTCCGTTCAACCCGTTATTTACATCAACGACACGTCCAAATTTATGTGCGCCAACAGAAATACCACCCCCCAGGTGGGCAACGATCAAACACAATTCTTCCACCTTCTTTCCCACATTACGGGCATGAATCCGGGCTGTGGCTTTTTGATTTAATGCATGAAAAACAGAGCGTCGCTCAAATTGTGCATGTCCGGCAACCCGGGCGATTTCCTCCAGTTCATCAGTAACCACCGGGTCAGCGATGAAAGCTTTGGCACCGCAAATCTGAGATGCTATATAATCGGCCAACAAAGGCCCCAGATTGCTTGCATGCTGACCGGAAATCCCTTCCCGGGCATGATACAACATTAATTGATTGATGCTGTATACTCCTGACTCCACTGGGCATGTCAATCCTCCCCTGCCCACCACAAATTTTATCGCATCCACATCAATTCCTTCCTCAACCAATGCATCAATGATCAATGCTTTGCGAAAATCAAACTGGTCCATCACATTTTTATAGCCCATCAACTCATCCATGGAGTGGCGGATGATTTTATTCAGCACACAATCCTCATCAGAATATACCGCAAATTTGGTAGAAGTAGACCCGGGATTTATTGCAAGTATTTTGTGCATAGGCAACGGATGAGTTTAGCTGATCAAAGAAGCAAAAGCAATAGAATTAAACTTGGTTTTTTCACTATCCCCCCGGGAGGACACAATAGCCGGAACTTTTGCTCCCGCGATAATTCCAGCCATTTGCGCATTTCCCAGTTTCGAATTTGTTTTATAAAATACATTGGCTGCATCAATATTGGGGAAAAGCAGGCAGTCGGCCTCCCCTACAATGGGAGAAGAAAATCCTTTAATAACTGCTGATTCCCGGTTGATAGCCACATCAAGTGCCATAGGACCATCAACCAGCCCACCCTCAATCTGGCCCCGCTCAGCCATCTTCGCAATAATTGCCCCGTCCAGGCACGACGGAATAGAAATAAGTACCTGCTCAGTGGGTGCAATAACCGCTACTTTAGGAATAACAATTCCAAAATAATGAGCTGTTTGTATCAAATATTTGATGATTTGAATTTTCTGTAATAAGTCGGGGTAAGGAATAACCCCCGCATCAGAAAAAAAAAGAAATTTTGGATAATTTGGACTTTCCATCAAAGCAACATGACTTAAAATACTCTGCGATTGAACCAGGCCATATTCCTTTTTTAACAAAGCATTCATAAACTTGTCGGTCGGCACCAATCCCTTCATGATCATATCAGCATGACCTTCATGGATCAGTTGTACTGCTTTTTCAGTAGCTGCATGTTCTTCTGTTGTATGAAAAACTTCATAATTTCTCATATCAATATGCATTTCACTACAGGTTTTCTCGATTTTGCCTTTATCCCCTGTAAGAATTGCAGTAACCATGCCCATTTCCACAGCTTTATTCAGTGCCTCAAGTGTATTACTGTCCACACCATTAACAGCGATTACCCGTTTTGTTGGCCGTTTGTGTACTGCCTCATGTAGCTCATTGAAATGATTAATTTCCATAAATTGATTTTCCTACGAATTTAGAACAATCCATCGTACAAACAGACTGTTTCCTTCAACTTTATTTCTAATTTTTTTCATTTTTAGAGACTGTTTTAAATTTATCCATTTATTCTATTTTGCGACTTTTTCACTCATATTGCTGCAAAATTTCCTTAAATAGCTATGGCTATTCGCGTCAATTTTGCCTTGTCTGAGCAAAAAACAGATCAAAATATTTCTAAAAAACCAAATCAAAACAGTCTCTTATTTTTCATACTCTGTATTTAGAAAATTAATGTTGTGAAACAGGTGACAGCAGGATTGATTTTAAACATATAATCACAAAATTTGCAGTCCTGAAAAAAGCAGGAAAAAAACAAAAAATTTTCTTGACTTAAGCACTTTCAGAAAAAAAGTTTTTGAACATGATATTTATTCATCATTTTATAAACTCGGTTCATTTTACTTTGATGTACAAAAATAAAGTTCAACTATTAAAAACATAATCAATGTCCATTAAGAAATTAGACAGTATTTTTAAGCCAGAGCGTATTGCATTAATTGGGGTATCCAATAAACCAGACAGTGTAGGGGGTATCACTCTCCGGAACCTGGTTAGCGGGGGATACAACGGAGTTGTTTATCCTGTGAATCCAAAGCGCGAGGCGGTATTTGGCATTCCTTGTTTTCCCGATGTGAAAAGTCTTCCCAAAGTACCTGACCTTGCAGTTATTATGACAGCAGCAAAATTTGTTCCTCAGTTGGTCCGTGAATGCGGAGAGGCAGGGATACATGGGATCATCATCATGTCAGCAGGATTTAAGGAAGCCGGGAAAGAAGGGAAGCTCCTGGAGGAACAGGTTAAAATTGAGAAATCAAAATTTCCTGACATGCGGATCATAGGACCTAACTGTTTAGGGATTCTTGTTCCGGGGTTAAATATGAACGTAAGTTTTGCCAATGGTATGCCGGAGGATGGTCATGTAGCATTTATTTCACAGTCGGGAGCTCTCTGCACTTCAGTTCTTGACTGGGCATATGAATCACATATTGGCTTTTCTTACTTTGTTTCCATTGGGAATTCCATGGATGTTAGTTTTGGTGATTTGATTGATTACTTTGGGCAGGATCCCAACACCAAATCAATTGTTTTATATGTTGAGTCACTTTCAGATGCCCGCACATTTATGTCGGCAGCCCGTGCTTTCTCCAGGAAAAAACCAATAATTGTTTATAAATCGGGCCGTTTCCCCGAGTCAGCTGCGGCAGCTGCTTCCCATACGGGAGCTATGGCATCAGAAGATTCAATTTATGATGCTGTATTTAGAAGAGCCGGACTTGCACGGGTTTATGATTTTGGAAATATTTTTGACTTCACTGATCTTGTTGGCCGGAGAAGCATTCCCAATGGAAATAAACTCGCTATTGTCACCAATGCTGGCGGTCCCGGCGTCATGGCCACCGACTCTCTCATTTCATGGGGAGGAAACCTGGTGAAGCTTTCAGAAGAAACCATGCAGAAACTAAACGACTACCTTCCTCCATTCTGGTCACACAGTAACCCGGTGGATGTTCTTGGTGACGCTACACCGGAACGCTTTGCCCAGGCCACGGAAATCGTACTGGAAGATAAAAATGTGGATGCAGTGTTGGTGCTACTCACTCCTCAAGCTATGACATCTCCAACCGAAACAGCTGAAGCTATCGCAAAAATGTCAGTGCATACATCAAAAACAATCATGGCCGGATGGCTGGGAGGAGCCAGCATGCATGAAGGAATACAGGTTTTCAACCGCGCAGGAATTTCAAACTATTCAACTCCGGAACAGGCAATCAGAGCGTTTATGACTCTTTCTAATTACGCCAAAAACCTGGAAATGTTGTTTGAAACACCTAAAGAGGTTCCTGTTTCATTCCAATACGACAGAAATGTTCTACGTGAAAAATACCTGAAAGAAATATTCCCAAAAGCAAAAATTTTAAATGAGGATGACTCTAAAATGTTGGTCAATGATTATGGTATCGACACGACTCATCCTACACCCGCCGCAACAGAAGAAGAAGCTGTGGCAATAGCACAGAAAAAAGGATACCCTGTGGTGCTGAAAATTTATTCACCCGACATTACCCATAAATCAGATGTGGGAGGTGTAGCCCTTAATATCAAGGACGACGAGATGGTCAGGGCTACCTTTAGAAACATGACCAAAACTGCAGCCGAAAAACGCCCTGATGCACGAATTGACGGCGTTACTATACAACGTATGGTGGACACAAAAGACGCTGTGGAACTGATCATCGGAACCAAAAAAGACCCAGTTTTTGGAACCGTTATGTTGGTAGGAATGGGAGGAACCAGTGCCGAGTTATTTAAAGACAAACGACTGGAATTCCCACCACTAAATGAAAGGCTCGCAAGACAAATGCTTGAATCACTGCAGATTTACCCATTACTCGATGGCTATCGCGGTGCAACAAAAAAGAATATCGACAAACTGGTGGAAGCACTGATCCGGATGTCATACCTGGCTGCTGACTACCCGGAAATCAAAGAACTTGATATCAATCCGCTCGTTGTCACCCCTAAAGATGTAATTGCACTCGATGCCCGAATCGTTGTGGATGAAGAAGTGATGAATAATCCGGTGAAAGAATATTCACACCTTATCCTTCGACCCTATCCAGAAAGGCTCATGCGTACAGCTGAACTGAAAGATGGCGTTTCGGTCAACCTCAGGCCTATTAAACCTGAAGATGAACCCATGTGGCTTGACTTCCTGGCAAGCTGCTCCAAGGAATCAATTTATCACCGATTCAAAAAGGATATCAATTTTGAGTCACACGACGTTGCTACCCAATTCTGCTTCATCGATTACGACCGCGAAATCGCCATCGTTGCCGAAGTAGAAGAGGAAGGAAACAAAAAAATTGTTGGCGTTGGACGACTCATATCCGATCCCGACAAGGAGAAGATGAACTATACAATTATCATTACCGATGCATGGCAACATAAAGAACTGGGACTTATTCTTACCGAATACTGCATGGAAATCGCTAAGAACCGCCAGATTAAATTGCTTTCAGCAGAAACCACACGCGACAATAAACCTATGATATCTGTCTTTAAAAAGCTGGATTTCCAAATAAAAAACAATGATGACAATACCGTTACAGCAACAAAAGAGCTGACATAATCGTAACGTAAAGGATTAAAAAATCCTAAACGGATAGTATGCAATAATTTATTCAAATAAATATTGCCTAAGTCCCGGTAGTTAATAAATATTCTGCCGGGATTTTTTTCTCATCTTTCATCCCAGCTCAGGAGCCTTAAAAGTTACAATAAAATCAAAACAAGACGAAAATCCCTTACATGTTATAAGGCCAACAGTTCCCCCAAAAAAAGCTATTTTTGCACAAAAAATGCTGCTATGCGAATCGATATCATTACCGTTTTACCCGAAATGCTGGACAGCCCGTTGAACTACTCCATCGTGAAACGAGCCAAAGAAAAGGGATTTGCAGAGATCCATGTTCATAACCTACGCGACTACTCAACCGACAAACACCGTCGGGTAGATGATTATTCCTTTAGTAAAGGAGCGGGGATGGTAATGGCTGTTCAACCCATTGAAAATGCAATCGAATCATTAAAAAAAGAACGCGCATACGATGAAATTATTTATACTACCCCCGATGGAAAACTATTCGACCAAAAAGAAGCGAACATTCTGTCACTAAAAACGAATATTATCATCCTGTGTGGTCACTACAAGGGAATCGACCAACGTGTCCGTGATCTGTTAATCACCCGTGAATTATCCATAGGGGATTATGTCCTTACAGGTGGAGAACTGGCCGCAGCCGTTATAACCGACAGTGTGGTCCGACTTTTGCCGGGAGTCCTTTCCGATGAAACTTCTGCCCTGTCGGACTCCTTTCAGGATAACCTGCTGAGCCCCCCTGTTTACACCAGACCGGCAGTGTATAAGGGACTAAAAGTTCCGGAGATTCTGCTGAGCGGAAATGACAAACTCATTGATGACTGGAAATACCAACAAGCTGTTGAACGAACAAAAAAATTGCGACCCGATCTGTATAAAAAATTTACCGGAGAAACGGATTAAATCAATCCCAAGCAATCATTGTATTATCATTGACTCCTATTGAGAATACCGCTGACAAATCTTATGGTAGGGACAATACTTACAATGCTGCAGATGAACAGTTTGAACATAATACCCGGTATCGGAGAATATCTCAACAATCAGGTCAACCAACAAGTCCTGAAATTCATTTTCAATAACCCGAAAGATCACTTCCTTGTTGTTTTGCTTGATAATTGGAGAAAAATTCTCATCAAAAAGCTTACGCAAACTATAGATCGCCGGCTGTAAATCGCAGGTTTCTCCTGTACTCTTGCTGAAAACTAAACAGTAAGCTAATGTTTGTAAAATTTCTTTTTTGGGCTTCTCTGTGTCCCGTTCAAACAAATCTTCCAAATCCTTGAATGATAAGGACTCTACATTTCCTGTTTTGTAGTCCAAAATACGCAACTTCCCGTTTTCCTTATCTACCCGGTCAATTGTCCCTCCCAGATATACAATCTGTTTTTTGCCACCTCGATCGATCTCCAGAGGAAAATGATATTTTTCCTCGAGGGATACCAGTTGGAAAGGAGCATGTTGGATATCCATTTTAAATATTTGCTGTAAGAAGGCCTTAATATTCTCAAAAATTAAAACCGTTTTTCCCTCCAGTTTTACCTCTTTTGAATCACCAACCGGCTGTTTAAAAAAATGCAATCCAATGGCTTTCAGTATTTCGTTCTCAATGAGAACCTTATTTTTACTGATTCTTTCGATATCCTGACCATTCAGGTTCTTTCCAATCCAGGCTTGATATAAATTTTTGATCGCTTCGTGAAAAATATTTCCAAATGTCAGGCTGTCGACTTCATCTTTCATTTCATCAGGTTCACCAAGCTGAAGAATATACCTGAAATAAAACCGGAGGCTACATTGCAACCAGATGTTAATAGCTGAAGGTGACAGAGGTCTCGCCGGACTATTTCGTTCAAAAAGGAGAGCAGTAGTTTGTGAAGATTTCGGAACAGCAATTGCCGGTACCGGATCATTTAGAAAACGAAAATCGAGGGTTGCGCTTTGCACTTCACATCCTGAATCAAACTTCAACTGATACCCATACCGGCTGAGCTCGCCCGTACCTATCCCCTCTTTTAACGTGCTGTATGTTGCAGTAACATGCTCTGCGCGTTGAATTAACCGGTAAAAATAGTAGGCATACATAGCATCCTGTTCATCAATTCCCGGTAACCCAAATCCCTTTCGAAGGTTATAGGGAATAAACGAAGGAGCTGTATATCTACGTGGCCACTTGTTTTCATTCAATCCAAGAATGATAACGTGACGAAAATCGAGGCAACGTGTTTCCAAAATTCCCATCACCTGCAAACCACTAAGTGGCTCCCCTTCAAATGCAACTGAAACCTGGCTCAAATATTGATTAAACAAACGGAAAAAAACAACGTCACTAAGTTTACGATGTTGTCCTGAATATATATCTGTAATTAAAGTTCCCAGCTTTTCGACCGATTGGTAAACTGTATAAACCAATTCGGAAAGCAGTAGATTTTCTTCGTTGTTATTCTTCAATAATTCAAAAAAATGACTGAGAACAGACAAAAACCATGGACAATAATTCACTACCTGGTTTGGCAAAGTAAAAATCAGTGTATGTAATGGAGAAAAATTTATTTCATCTAAAGGAACAGAAATGCAGTTTGTTTTTTTAATTCCGGCCAGAAAAGAAGCCGTTTGCTCTGGTTCAACATTTCCCATTAACTGATGATTCAAAATATCAGTAACATACCGATAATATACTACAGGTCTGTCGTTTCCATCCAGTCGCTTATTCTTCAGTAGATTGATTAAAAGAAGCAGGAACCCAAAAACAACTGAATTCTTCACCGGGTAGCCCATAGTAACATTAATCTTCCCGTAATCTTCAGGAATTGCGCCGAGTGCAGGATATAGCAATGACTCATCGGCCAGGACAATGGCTGTGTTGTTGAATTGACTCCTGTATTCCGGTTGAATACCAGCTAAAAAACGAGGGATTTCCTGAGCCTGACCATAATTTGAAGAAACGGCTACCAGCTTGAGGTTTTTCTTTTTTGAAAAATTGGAAGTACACAATTGAAAGTCTTCCGGCGAAGGAAAAAGCTTTAAATTCTCCCGGATAAAATGTCCGGCTTCATTTTTTTCATCATTCAGGTAAAACTGGTCATAATCCCATAAAAAGTCAGCCTTTTGTTGTTGCATCATGCGTTTGAAAAACTCCTTTTCACAGGTATTCAGGACATTTAGTCCTATTATATAATATTTACTGAATTCAAAATCCGGAGTTTCCCTGCTAAAACCATCAATAACCTGCCGGGCAATCATTCCATTATAAGCCAGACCCTCCTGACGAAGGATTTTTTTAAAGTCAGTATAAACAGGATACAGCTGTTGCCATATGGAAATGAACTTCTCATGATGAGTTTTTTGCTCACCTCCGCGAAAACTCCCCCAAAAACGTTCGATGGCCTTTTTTTGCTCAGGCGTCAGGTAATCAAACATCCCCTCAAGCTCCTTTAACCCGGCCAGATTGGTAAAAATATCCCTGGCATCAACCAGGTAATTGTCCATGTCATTAAAATCAGCAAGCAACACTTCACCCCAAAAATAAAAATCATCAAAACTTTCTGAACTATGCGTATGGGCAATAAAAATATCGAATAAATAAGAAATAAGCTGTAGTTTTTCTCCCGGGAAAAGATCAGAATAATCTAAAAACAATTCATTAACAGTAACAATTTCAGGTCCTATTGCCGGAGATTTCAGCTGTTCTTGCAGGTAAGAATTGAAAAAGATACCAGACCTGCGGTTTGGAAAAACCAAACAAAGATGATCAAGTTCACCGGCATGTTTTTGGTAAATGTATTCCGCACAACGGCATAAAAAATATTCCATCGTTTCATTTTTTTACCGAAGATAAGCAAAGGCTTGTGATTAACCTCGGTGAACCGCAGATAAAATCAGCAACACCTTTTAACCTCCAGGAGCAAAGAGAAATTCTAACAATTAATCAGCCAGCTTCCTGTATTTGAGTGCGTTTTTTTCGTCATTAAACCGGATATAAATATTTGATATATAACCCGCATATTCCGATTGGCTCCCGGGGTTTAGCTCCCATAACTTTTCAAAATAGCCAAGTGCTTGCTTGAAATCGGCAGTTAGTTTTTCCAATTCGTTGAGTAAAATACGGTATTGTTTGCGTGTTTTGTTATTTTCATATTTGGTCATGTGGTTTACATAGTTTGATTCAGCCTGGTTATAATATTTTTTCGCCTGCCATTCCAGGGTATTCACATGATTTGGATTTTTCTCAAGGATTACCAGGCTCAATGAATCACAGACCACTTCATTTCCCAGTTTTTTATTCATTCTGAAGTATTGATCCAGGTGCTGGACATCATTTTTTGCTTCCGGGTTCATATTATTCCATGCTCCCAATGCCTTTTCCACCAAATCAATTTCATTGTAAATCGAGAACAACCGGCTGTTTACTCCTTCTACCCTGCCTTCAAAATTTTTCTGTAAATATTCCAGAGCTGAAAGCTCACGCGATAAGTTATCTTGTTTTTTAAAAATTCCGGCCAGGGTAGAATACATTTCCGCACTGGCAAAGTCACGATAGCGTGCCTGGTCAAACCAGGCTATTGCCTGTCCCATATCACCTGCCTTGTAGGCAGTAAGAGCAGCCCCGGCATAAACTGATCCCTCCACCTCATTCATTACCGGAAATTGACTAAAATAGTTCTTCCAGGCATCAGCAGCCCTTTTATAATCTCCCTCATTCTCTGCCGTTTTCGCCAAATCTATGTAGGAAACCACATGCTTTGGAACGCCACAACCTGTTATTAGCCAAAGAATAAACAATACGAAATAGATTTTATCCTTCATATTTTATTTTTATTGCGACAAAACTAAAAGAAATCGGGTATGTAATTTGTTTTTTCCCGGATTTTCTGTCAACAATCATGTCAATTAAAACAAACCTAATCCTACAAACATGATTCCTGGTTTATCATGAATTCTTTCTCATCAGGGTTCATGCATTTAAAATCAAAACAGTCTCTAATTTTAAGGCGTATAAAAATGACAGAATTTCACCAAAAATAACCGGAATAGTTTCAGATCATTTTTCAATAAAAGATATATCTTTATCCAAAACCAACTGTTTATAGCCTATAGTTATGCCTCAAGGTTTTTTCCTCATCGGAGTACTGATCATTTCTGTTGTGTTCATCATACTGGGTACCACCCGGTTGAAGCTACATCCTTTTATTGTATTACTGCTTGCCTCCTATCTTTCGGGATTATTATCCGGAATCCCTGCAGATCGGATAGCATTAATTATATCCCGGGGATTTGGTGATATTATGTCATATATTGGAATAGTGATTGTTTTAGGGACTATCATTGGAACGATTCTGGAGAAATCCAATGCTGCCATAAAGCTGGCTGAGCTGGTTATGAAACTGGTTGGCAAGCGTTTTCCTGCACTGGGGATGTCTATCATAGGATTTATTGTATCTATCCCGGTTTTTTGTGATTCTGCCTATGTTATTCTATCGTCTTTGAAAAAATCGTTGATTCATCAAACCGGCAAATCCTCGGTTGCGCTTTCCATAGCACTGGGCACCGGACTGTATGCTTCGCATACATTTGTTCCGCCCACTCCCGGGCCTATTGCAGCTGCAGGGAACCTGGGTCTCGATAATCAGCTGGGAATGGTTATCCTATTCGGACTGGCAGTAGCCATGATCTCCATGCTTGCCGGATATATATGGGCTTCTCACGTCGGCCTCAAATTTCAAACCAGGGAAGATCATGAGTTGCAACCAGAAAGTGTGATGCCCCATGTCCCATTACCTTCAGCGGTCACCTCTCTGTTACCGATTGTCGTACCTATACTGCTCATTGCTATCCGCTCAACAGCTACCCTGCCGGGGAATCCACTGGGGACAGGTTTTATTTTTCAGGTAATCGATTTTTCAGGACAACCGATAAACGCACTTCTTATAGGATTAATCCTTTCTTTTCTGCTGTTACCTGCATTCAATAAAGAAATACTGACCGGATGGATTGGCCAGGGCATCACAGCTGCTGCTCCCATTCTGCTAATCACCGGTGCTGGAGGGGCATTTGGAACCATGTTGAAAGAAACACAGATTGGCGATACAATTGGAGATATGCTTGCCGGATACCACCTGGGAGTATTCCTTCCGTTTATCATCGCGGCAGCCTTTAAAACAGCTCAGGGCTCTTCAACCGTAGCTCTGGTAACCACTTCAGCACTCGTTGCCCCCATCCTGTCATCGGTAGGGCTTGATTCCTTATACGGTAAAATTCTGGCAGTGATGGCAACCGGTGCCGGAGCAATGACCATTTCACATGTAAACGACAGCTATTTCTGGGTCGTAACCCAGTTCTCCGGAATGGACGTTAAAACCGGTTGGAAAACACATACCATGGGTACCCTGATCCAGGGAGTAACTGCCATGATATTTATCTATTTGCTGAGTTTGGTATTGATTTAACAAGCAACAAAACACATAGACAATTAATTAACAGACTTTTAATTCTTTATATTCTTATGAAACCTAATGAAAAAAATATTGCAATTCTGGGGTGCGGGAAGGTGGCACACCTCCATGCCAAGGCAGTTCAAAATTTAACCCAGGCCAAACTGGCTGCTGTTTGGAGTCGTACAAACGAAACCGCTGACTCTTTTGCAAGGCAATACCAGACAAAAGCTTACCGTTCTATTTCCGAGATGGTCCGGGATGCAAAAATTGATCTAGTCATTGTTTGCACACCACATCCTTTTCATCGTGAACCTGTGCTTGAATGCGCAAAAGCAGGAGCACATATTTTGGTGGAAAAACCCCTGGCTGCAACACTGGAGGATTGTGATGCCATGATCTGTGCCTGCAAAGATGCCGGAGTACAATTGGGAGTGGTTAGTCAGCGCCGATGGTATTCCCCGGTCAGGAGGGTAAAGGCAGCAATAGAAGCAGGAAAATTGGACAGGCCTGTGCTTGGAACGGTTCATATGCTCGGATGGCGCGATAAAAATTATTATGATGCCGATGCCTGGAGAGGTACCTGGAATATGGAAGGTGGCGGAGTACTGGTAAACCAGGCTCCGCACCAACTCGATATCCTCCTCTGGTTTATGGGCGAAATAAGTGAAGTTTACGGAATCTGGAAAAATCTGAACCATCCATATATTGAAGTTGAAGACACAGCCCTGGCCATTATAAAATTTAAAAACGGAGGAATCGGAAATATTGTAGTAAGTAATGCTCAAAAACCGGGAATCTATGGCAAAGTCCATGTTCATGGAGAAAACGGAGCTTCAGCCGGTGTACAAACCGATGGAGGAGCCATGTTCATAGCCGGGATGTCAACAATCCCCGAACCTCCCCTAAACGACCTGTGGACCATTCCAGGTGAGGAAAAACTGCTCGAAAAATGGAAAAAACTGGATACCAAACTCTTTCATGCAATCGATCCCACGGTATTCTTTATGGAAAGACAAATTGAAGATTTTCTCACTGCACTGGAAGCAGGAAAACAACCGCTGGTTACCGGAGAAGACGGACGACGAACAGTTGAACTGTTTACCGCAATTTATCGTTCAACCCGTGACAAGGCAGTGGTGAAATTTCCATTGACCCCGGAAAAAAGAAACGATATGGACGGAAGAGTTGCATCTATATAAAATACTGAAAATTATTATTTTACTATCAATCCTCCTCTACTCCTCATGGGAAGACAAAATCTTATTGCAAAAAAAATAAAAGCTTATTACAAAAAACAATTAACTTAGTGGAAAAGAAATCACGATGAGTAATGCATTACTTGAATACCTAAATAAAAGGCTGGGAAAGAAAAATATCTTTCAACCCAGAGAGTGTTCACCGGGGCCACTTATTACCATTTCCCGGGAAGTGGGTTGCAATGGGGTTAAACTGGCAAATAAGATGATCTCCCGATTTAATCAGCGACATCTCGGACCTGACTGGAAAGTACTCAGCAAAGAGGTTTTTTTTCAAAGTGCAAAAGAACTTGACATGAATCCCGATGATGTGAGAAGAGTATTCAAACATTCAGATACGTATACATTAAACGACATCCTGAATGCCTTCAGTAACAGAAAATTTAAAAGTGAGCGAAAAGTAATCAAAACCGTCAAAGAGGTCATTCACTCCTTTGCGGAAGAAGGTTTTTGCATTATTGTGGGACGTGCGGCTCATATCATTGCGCACGATATTGATAACGCGATCCATATCCGGTTGTTTGCCCCCACCGGGTATCGGATAAAAACCATAATGGATAATAATCACCTGAATTATGAAGAAGCCATGGAATTCATCAATAAAGTGGAAAAAGAAAGAAAAACATTCCGCAAGGCATTAAGAGATCAGGTGGATGATAACGATTTTTTTGACCTATGCATTAACCGGGCATCATTTCAGGACGAAGAAGTCATTGACCTGATCGAACAGGCAGCACAAAAGAAAAATATTTTCAAAGATTACGGGCAACCTATCGGATTCTACTAAACAGATCAATCTTTTTTCTATTTAACGATGCGCACTTGCTGAATGGCATATACTCATCGTTCAGATTGATTCACCTGATCTTTTGAAATCCTGTCCAGTCGATCTTCCCCAGAAAAGGCTCAAAGCAATTTACACGACCATAAAGAAAGTCTTTTTCTCTGCCTGGTCTATCATAACACATCATGGGATGCATTGTCTCAATCTTGTGAGGAAGATCTAAATCCCGGGTCGCATTCCGGGCATGATTTCCCCATATAAACCAGGTTGCTTTCGGAGCATGATCCTGAATATATAACAACAATTGCAGAGTAAAAGCTGCCCACAGCTGGTGATGACTCCCGGGACTTCCCGTTTCGCAGGTAAAAGCGGTATTCAGCAATAACACTCCCTGTTTCTCCCAATGCTCAAAAAGCCTATTGGGAGGGAGTATCGGAAACTCCCGGTTGAATAACTCCCGAAGGTGAGCAAAAGAGAGCGTCTGACCGGTATACGCCTGATAAATGCTACGTAATATATTTTTCAGGGAGACATTTCGGAAAGATTGGCTCCATGACTTCAATGTCCCCACTTCGAACGCTCTTCCCGTAGCTGCTCCGGGTTGAGGATAGGGATCCTGACCTAAAATAATAATTCGTACCGAAGAGAGAGGGAATGACAAAAAACGCAGAACCTTATCTTCAGACGGTGTAAAAGTTGATGAAGCCATGTCCTGCTCAATGCGATACAACAATAACCTCACCTCCCTGGTGAGAAAAAAATCCCAATCGGTATGAATCCTGCCCGACGATAAAAAAAGAGAGTCCTCCATTTGGATCAGCCGGTAATATTTTCCGGCAAACCTTTTACATTCACCGGCTTAAGATGATTGGGTTTCAGTTCAAACATATCGTTAGGTGTTAGCTTGCACTCCTCAATCATTTCGAGGCAGTACTCCAGCCTGCCCAACTCGCTGCCCCCATTATTCGTACCAAAGCTAAATTTTACACCGGCAGCTTTTGCCATCTTTATCATTTCGGGTTTAGGCAGTTCATATCGTGCATTAATCTCAAGAGCAATATTATTTTCAGCCAGAACTTTCACCACTCGTTCCATCCGTTCGGTTGTCCAAAGTTCGTCATATTCGTCCATCAACTGATCAGGCAACACCGTTGGATTCACATAAATATCCACAGGTTCCTGCGAAAATATGGCTTCAATTTTTCCTACGAGCTGATCCATAAACTGTTGCTTGTCATCAACCCAAACTTCTTCGGGTATCCATATCCTGTTTCTCCGGCCTTTCGCATCAGTAAATGTCAAGGCATCAGTGAATACATAATCAAACTGCGCTACAGCCTCATTGGAAAATAATGTTACCCATTCTCTTCCTTCAGCCTGCATTCCCTTAAAAGTAGGGCTCCCCTTCACCGATTCAATATACTCATATAAAGATGCATCATTAGTGACAGGAAAATGCAATCCACAATTGGGAGCTACACCATAGTTTATCCCCAGCTTCCAGGAATTTTCAACCAGGTCATCAATGGTTAATCCCCCCTTCAGATGTACATGATAATCAATAAGGGGAAAACCGGCACGCATGAGTTGAGTAACTTTAGTATCCCATTCCATGTCTACTTCAGGAGATTTCTTTTCTCCTTCGGGTAATGCTTTCACCCGGATGTTCCGATACCAGGTAGTGCTCCCCGGATCATGAGCCTGGAGGGCAAAAGTTCCGCTTCCAAGCCTTAATCCTTCACTCCCTTCGGCTCTCCAGGGATCTTCCGGCTCAATGTACTCATTCACTTTGACGTCGTTAACAAACACTTCTATATGATTCTCAATCACCCGAATCCGCATTTTAAACCATTCATTGTCCTGAACCAAAGGAAAATAAATATTTCGCACATTATAAATACTGCCTGTCTTTCTTCGTTCCGGATTCTTTTCTGATCCACGGAAAGAATTGTTGACTTGTATTTCATACCCTTGTTGAGGCCATCCCTCAGACTGATAAGCAGAATGAATAAAAATTCCTGAATTTGATTTTTCCAGCGTTTTTATCTCAGTTTCGAATTCAAAATTTTTAAAATCTCCTTTGTAAAAAAGGTGAGCCCGCGGTCCTGAACATTTGATGGCTCCCTCATGGATAATTATACTCCCGGGATTTTCCTCTGACATCTTCCATCCATTGAGGGTTTCCCCATCAAAAATAGTGACCCACTCACCGGGTTGAAACTCAGGCTGACAAGCTCCCAAAAGAAGAGCAAAAACGATGTTGAATAATAAAACTGACTTCTTCATGTAAAAAATTATTATTAAATACCTGTTAATCATCATCCAAAAATGGACGGTTCAAATTTAATAAATTGTGCTTTCAATTTCTAATTTATCCTGGGGATTATCCCCTTTAAAACTAAAAATCAAAATAACGACAACGAAAAATGCCGGTATTAAGCTTGCCATGCGATAAGTGCCAAAGAGTGAAAGTGAAGAACTGTAAAGGACAGGGCCAATAGCGCTAAAGAACACGACCAGTGCCATCACAAACCCCGAAATGCGACCGAGGTTTTTTCTTCCGTAAAACCGAGGCCAGGTAACCGTCATGAGCACATTGTAAAGCCCGTTGGCCAGGCCATGGCCGATGATAAACCCGTAATAACTTACTCCGGCATTCATGTGAGCAAGAGAAATGAGGGCAATAAGCTCACCCATAAGAAAGATATACAACAAATATTTTAAACGAATACGATCACTTATCCATCCTCCGAAAAATGAAATTCCAACCGACAGGAATGAGATAGGAATAAATATGGCAAGCGCTTTCTCCCTGCTCATACCGGCCAGATCAAAAATTGAAACCAGATGAAATGTAAAACCAGTGATATACAATGTATAAAAGGCCAATGGAAGAGAGAATAGCCAAAAAGGCAGGGTTTTTTGTGCTTCCGCCAGGGTAAATTGCCGGAATGGCCGAATGGTAAGGTTACGCTCCCGGTTAGGGTGGATTTTTCCATCGGGAAGCATCCCCATATCTTCCGGGTTATCACGAAAAAAGAAAAATGCAAACAGCATAAAAACAACTCCTATTCCAAAAGCCATCAATAACCAGGCATACCTCCAGGAAATCCCCTGGATCAGCATATCAAAGGTAAGTGGGGCAATTGAAAAACCCAGCGTGATCAACACCGAAGCGATTCCATTGACTAATCCACGACGTGCAATAAACCACTTCATTAACATATTGCGTGAAACCATGGTCAATACACCCTGCCCCGAAAAACGAAGCAGAAAAAAAAGGAAAACCAAAACAGCCAGGGCAACTCCCTGGTAGTAAACACCCTGGTAATCAGGAACGAAGAACATTACAATGCGATCCGACTGGCTCAACAGTAACAATACGAAAGCCAACAGGATTGATGCAGCAAGGGTTGTCCACCTGGCGCCAAACCTGTCGTACTGCCTCCCTGCCCAGGTCAACAGGAAGGAACTTCCTATGGTTCCGATCATATAAGCACTGCTGATCTGGTTCCGGCTGATGCGAATACTGTCGATTAAATAATCAGTAAACGTGGAAACACCCATAGTTTGACCTGGTGCACTGGCTAAAACCCCAACAATTGATGCAAACAAAATAATCCATCCGTAAAAAAAGGGAACCTTCTGCGGATTAAATGGAATAGCATTCCAGCGCTCTTTTAGTGTCATATCAATATTTTCTGCAAAAATACTGTTTGTTAGCAGGAAAGTTCCAGGATATCCCCTGAATAAGTTGTTTTTCAAAAAGATTAAACCTGGGATAAGGTTGCCGCCTGAAAAAACAGAACCGCTCAGCGTAATTTTTTACCCTTTCAAAAATCTCAAATCGGGGAATGATGAACAGAATATATTATTTTTGAACTTTTTATACATTGAATTTATAGCATTTTTTAATCTGATACTATGAAAGCATCTCACCTTATCGCAGGAGTTCTATTTCTAATCACAGCTTGTTCACCCACCCCAAAAGATCATTTTCTCCGGAATCCGGTTGATTTGGTCAATCCACTGATGGGCACCGACTCAGAGTTCAACCTGAGCAACGGCAATACCTATCCTGCTATTGCACGCCCCTGGGGCATGAATTTCTGGGCCCCCCAAACCAACAAAATGGGAAATGGGTGGTTTTATCAATACGATGCTCATAAATTGCGGGGATTTAAACAAACTCACCAACCCAGTCCGTGGATCAATGACTATGGCCAGTTTTCAATCTTTGCCACCACCGGCAAACCTGTTTTTGATGAAGAGGAACGGGCCAGCTGGTTTTCACATAAGGCTGAAACGGTAAAACCATATCTCTATGAAGTTTATCTTGCCGATTATGATATTGAAGCTGCATTCACAGCTACCGAGAGAGCAGCTTTTTTTGAATTCACATTCCCTGAAAATGACAGCTCCCAAATCCTTATCGATGCATTCGATGGAGGATCATTCATCCAGATAGTGCCCGAAAAAAATAAGGTAATGGGTTACACAACAAAGAACAGCGGGGGTGTTCCTGAAAATTTCAAAAACTGGTTTGTGGTGCAGTTTGATAAGCCAATAGAGCTGTTCTATACCACTGACAATGAAAAATTATTTCCCGGGAAAACTGAGCTGAAAGGCTGGCATACCGGAGCAATTCTTCAGTTCAAAACCGACAGAAAAGAAAAAATTTCTTTGCGTATTGCGTCCTCTTTCATCAGTCTGGAGCAAGCCGAACGGAACATGAACCAGGAAATTGGAAAAAAAACATTTTCTGAACTGATAAATGAGAGCAAAATGGTCTGGAACAGGGAACTGGAAAAAATAAAAATTCAAACGAGCAACCTGGATCGGGCAAAAACATTTTATAGCACATTGTACCGTTGTCTGTTATTTCCCAGGATGTTTTACGAAACGGATGCTTCCGGAGAAATGGTGCATTACAGCCCGTATAACGGGGAAGTACTCGAAGGGTATATGTTTACCGACAATGGCTTTTGGGATACATTTCGCGCTGTCTTTCCACTTTTCACACTGATGTATCCTGAACAGAACAATAAAATCATGCAAGGGCTGGTAAATACATACAAGGAAAGCGGATGGTTGCCGGAGTGGGCAAGCCCCGGCCACCGGAGTTGTATGATTGGCTCTAATTCGGCATCCATCATTGCAGATTCCTACTTAAAAGGTATTCGTGGTTATGATATTGAAACACTTTATGAAGCCATCCTAAAAAACACCCAGGGTCATGGACCGGTGCATTCTGTGGGCAGGTATGGAGCCGATTATTATAATGATCTCGGGTATATACCTTACGATGTAGGAATTCCGGAGAACACAGCACGAACACTGGAATATGCCTATGCTGATTTTTGTATTGCTGAGCTGGGGAAAGCATTAGATAAACCGGAGAAAGAAATTGAGCTATTTAAAAAAAGAGCACAGAATTACCGGAATGTTTTTGATCCGGAGACACGGCTTATGCGGGGCAAAAATCAGGACGGCCAGTTCCAGACACCCTTCAATCCCTATAAATGGGGCGATGCTTTTACTGAGGGCAACAGCTGGCACTATACCTGGAGTGTATTTCATGATGTAGAGGGATTGGCACAGCTGATGGGAGGGCATCCCCGGTTTATATCCATGCTCGACTCCATTTTTGAAGTACCTCCTGTCTTCGACTGTTCCTATTATGGTTTCCCGATCCATGAAATCAGAGAGATGCAGATCGCTAACATGGGAAATTATGCCCACGGAAACCAACCCATTCAACATATGATCTACCTCTATAACTATGCTGGTCAACCCTGGAAAACACAACAACGTATTCGTGAGGTACTCACCCGTCTCTACCAACCAACACCCGATGGCTATTGTGGCGATGAAGATAATGGACAAACCTCGGCATGGTACGTCTTTTCATCACTTGGCTTCTACCCTGTTTGTCCGGGCCGACCGGAATACAGTATTGGTTCACCTCTTTTTGAAAAAGTACAAATTGATTTTCCGGGAGGGAAAACTCTCACCATAGAAGCTCCGGGAGCAGAAAACTCACCCTATATTCATAAGGTCGTATTCCTGGGTAAAAATTGGAACAAATCATTTTTTACCCACGAAGAACTCCTTTCAGGTGGAGTCATTCAATTCGTGATGAAAGACAAACCCAATGAATCACTTTGGAGCTCTCCTGAGAGTTTCCCATCATCCATTACACCAATAAAAAAATAAAACATCTTGAAAATTTTACACCATGACATTTCTTTCCAGGCAAAAAACATTCAGTAAACAATGGTTTTTCGACTATTTGTTTATTTTAACCGGTTCATTCATTCTTGCAGCAGGTTTTGTCTTTTTTGTTACTCCCCACAAAATCGTACCGGGAGGAGTTTATGGTATTGCCATTGTGTTTCATTACATTTCCAGGGGTTGGTTTTCATTCTGGCCCGATGGATTTCCTATCGGACTTTTTGGATTAATCCTGAATATTCCTTTAACATATCTGGGAATAAAGTTGCTGGGTCCCCGATTTGGCATCAAGACAATCATTGGGTTTGTTCTAACTTCATTTTTCATTGATGGCATCACCTGGCTCCGCCCCGTGGGGGATGCCCCACTTGTGAATGATGTCCTTCTATCCAGTGTATTTGCAGGAGCATTGATAGGTATAGGGCTGGGATTAATTTTTAAATCGAGAGCAACTTCCGGAGGCTCTGACATCATTGCAATGATCATTGCTAAATATACCCGGTTACAACTGGGAAAACTCATGATTTATGTTGATTCAGTAATTGTACTTACAGGTCTGATTGCCTTTAAAGACTGGAGTATTCCTCTTTATTCATGGGTGGTCATATACATCACCGGCAGGGCAATTGATATGATCCTGGAGGGAGCTGGCTATAACAAGGCCATGCTCATTGTATCCAAAAAACACCAGGAAATAAAAAACAAAATATTGAATGACCTGGAACGGGGTGGTACCTTTTTGAGAGGAGAAGGGATGTATACAGGCGAAGAAAAACAGATCATTTTTACCGTTGTTTCCAGAAGGGAGGTGGCCATCCTGCAGGAATATATAGGTTCAATCGACACCGATGCCTTTATTACAGTAATGGATGCACGGGAAATTTTAGGTGAAGGATTCCAAAGTCTCCGCAAAAAAGTTGAAGCAGGATAAAACAACAAAAACATTCACATCAATTTTTCGCCTATTCACCGAAAAAAATCCGCTATACTCTTGAAAAAAGAGAAGTAAACCTATCTTTTTTGTATATTTGATACTGTTCAGAAAGCGTAATTCTTACCATGCAAAAAAGTTTATTCTATTTCTTATTGATGATTTTTCTTTCTCCGGGAATTCAAGCCCAGAAAGTTGGTCTTGTTTTAAGCGGCGGTGGGGCAAAAGGGATTGCCCACATTGAAGTGATTCGCACCCTGGAAGAAAACGACATTCCTATTGATTACATTGCCGGCACCTCCATTGGGGCAATTGTTGGTGGCCTCTATGCCGCCGGCTACTCGCCCGATGAAATGAAAAAACTGTTCCAGTCGGACGATTTTTACTTCTGGTCAACCGGGCGGATACAGGAAGAATACCGGTACTACTTCACACAACCCGAACAAAGCCCTTCCTGGCTCGAACTGAGGCTGGCAAAAAATGAGGATAAAATAGCCCTGTTGCCACCTACAAATATCATTCCTGAAAAACAGATGGATTTTGCTTTCATGGAACTACTGGCTGCCACCAATGCAGCCTGCGACAATAATTTCGACAGCCTGATGGTTCCTTTTTTCTGTGTGGCAACTGATGTCCATTCCAATAAACCGGTTGTACTACGAAAAGGAGATTTGGGTGAGGCGATACGGGCATCCATGACCTTTCCCCTTTACTTTAAAGCCATTAAAATTGATGGGAAACTTCTCTTCGATGGTGGCATTGTAAATAATTTTCCACAAGACCTGATGGAGCAAATCTTTAATCCTGATTTTATTATTGGCCATAAAGTCGCCGATGACACCAAAGTGCCATCAACTGACAATGTAATGGAACAAATTACAAACATGATTATGCGACCAACAAATTATGAAATCTCACCGGATAAGGGGATTCTGATGGAAACTAAATTACAAAATGTAAGCCTGCTTGATTTCCAGAAATATGAATTCATTGCCGGGGAAGGCCGGAAAACAGCAGAAAGCTTTATCGATAGTATTAAACTACGCATTGAAAGAAGAATTGACCAGAAGATGGTCGACAAAAAACGCAGGGAGTTCAATACCAGAAAACCGGATATGTTTTTTCAAAATATTCAAGTAGAGGGAGTGGAAGATCCTATGCAGCGAAAATTCATCATCCAATCGATTAAACACAACTATGATATCGTATCTCTTCAATCGTTGAAAAAAGATTATTTCAAATTAATCGCCGATGAACACCTGAAATCGATCCGGCCCATTGCCTACTATAACCCGGAAACCGGCTACTACGACTTACACCTGAAGGTAGAACCGGAAAAAAAGATGCGGATCAATATTGGGGGAAACATTTCAACCAAACCTATTAACCAGGGATTCGCAGGCTTCGAATACCGCACTTACCAGAGCAGAGCTTATACTTTAAGTTCAAACATCTATTTTGGCAGATTTTACAGTTCCTTTAAAATAGGCGGAAGAATTGACTTCCCCACTTCTACCCCATTTTACCTGGCCGGACACACAACATTCAACAGATGGGATTTCTTTTCTTCCAGCTCCGAACTATTTTTCGAAGACGTGAGACCGCCATATATTATCCAGGATGAATTTAATTTACGTTTTGAAGCAGGAATTCCCTTAGGTTTGCATACCAAACTCTTCGCAGGTATGGCTTTTGCCAACTCTTCAGATGAGTATTACCAAACTAATATTTTTAAAAAAGAAGATATACCTGATGTTACTACATTCAATGCATTAGCTGGACAAATCGGCATAGAAAAAAATTCCCTGAACTATAAACAATATGCCACTGAAGGGGTCTTTAATTCTTTGGTCGTAAAATACATTACCGGAAAAGAAAAAAATAAACCAGGAACGACCTCAGCGATCAGGAAAAGCAGCAATAAAAACCATGGATATCTGCTTGCTATCGCACAATCAAACAAATATTTCGACATCAATAGCAAGTTTACTTTTGGATACCAGGGAGAAGCTGTTTTCAGCAATAAAAGCCTTTTTAAAAACTTTCGTTCAACCATGCTGAGTGCGCCAGGTTATTACCCAACACCACACAGCAAATCTCTTTTTATTGAAAATTTTCATGCCGACAATTACCTGGCCGGAGGATTAATAACCTTGTTCCATTTTAATCCTTCCATGCATTTGCGCCTGGAAGGACACGGATTCGTGCCGGTAAGAGAAGTTCATCCAAATGAAGATCTGACTGCATACAGAAGCGATAAAATATTTTCAACCTATTACCTTCAGGGAATGGCAGCTTTGGTCTACCACACCGGAGTAGGTCCGGTGAGCTTGTCACTTAGCTATTACGAAAAACAAAATACGGAACTTTACCTGACCTTAAATTTTGGATACATCCTTTTCAATAAAAGAGGATACTAAAATTGGAAAAGGGAAACCTAAAATTTACCTGAATCCCAAAAACCATATTTCAGTTATACCTAAAACAATATAAAATTGTGTTATCTTCGACTGAAGAAAAATGTGTTTGATCTAAAAGAAAGAGTAGAATTATCAAATACCTTCTGTCGGATTGAAAAAAAGCTTTTATTTTTGACAAATGAAACGAATATTAGTTACCGGAGGAGCCGGATTTGTAGGTTCACATCTGTGTGAATTTCTGTTAAACCAAGGGAATGAAGTAGTTTGCCTGGACAACTATTTTACCGGAAAAAAAGAGAAGATTATCCATCTGTTGGATAATCCCTATTTTGAACTTGTAAGGCACGATGTAACCATGCCCTACTATATTGAAGTGGATGAAATTTATAACCTGGCCTGCCCTGCGTCACCTGTTCATTATCAGTATAATCCGATAAAAACAATAAAAACATCGGTTATGGGAGCCATCAATATGCTGGGACTGGCTAAAAGAACAAAAGCCCGGATACTGCAGGCATCCACCAGCGAGGTATATGGTGACCCTGAAATTCATCCACAACCTGAATCCTACTGGGGCCATGTTAATCCCATTGGTATCCGCTCATGTTACGACGAAGGCAAACGATGCGCCGAATCGTTGTTTGTTAACTACCATTTACAGAACCATGTAAAAATCAAAATAGTCAGGATTTTTAACACCTATGGCCCCAGGATGGAACCCAATGACGGAAGGGTTGTTTCTAACTTCATCGTGCAAGCCCTCCGGGGTGAAGATATCACCATTTTCGGAGATGGAACCCAAACCCGGAGTTTTCAATATGTCAGCGACTTAATTGATGGATTTGTAAAAATGATGGATACGGAAGACTCATTCATTGGCCCGGTTAATATTGGAAACCCAGGTGAATTCACTATGCTTGAGCTGGCAAAGGAGATCCTTGACATTACCGGATCCCGATCGAAAATTACTTATCTGCCCCTGCCACAGGATGACCCAATGCAACGAAAACCTGATATCTCTCTGGCAAGAGAAAAGCTGAACAACTGGGAACCGAAAGTTCCTCTTCGCCAAGGACTGGAAAAAACCATTGCCTATTTTGAAAATCTGCTAAACAACCCTGAAGGGAATAATCAGAACTAAAGTGGGTTCAGGGCGTGTTTGTCAACATCCCCAGACAGTTTTTTAACTTGCTAAATGTTAAGGACAACCAAGTTTCTTTGGATTTCCCGGGTTATAAGTTGTTAACATGTTCCTCAATAACAAAAAACAACATAAAATTGTATGTTTATATTTTCCCCTAAATTTCATTTGCTATAAAGCTTATTTTGAATAGTTTTGGTTTTTGTTATGTGAAAAGTATGATACAAAAATCAGAGCTGATACTGAATAATGACGGTTCAATTTTTCATTTACACCTGAAACCGGAACATCTTGCCGATAAAATCCTTCTGGTTGGCGATCAGGCAAGGGTAAATACAATTGCTGACTTTTTTGATTCGGTTGAATTTACCACCCAAAACCGTGAGTTTAAAACCATTACTGGGTGGTACAATCACAATAAAATCTCAGTGATTTCAACCGGAATAGGAACAGATAACATAGACATTGTGCTGAATGAGTTGGATGCACTGGTTAATATCGATTTAGAAAAAAGGGAAATTAAAAAGGATAAAAAATCACTTCAGATTGTACGTATCGGGACTTCAGGAGGTTTGCAGAAGGATTTGCCTCCCAACACTTTTGTTGTTTCACAAAAATCGATCGGATTCGACGGAATGCTCAACTTTTACGCTAATCGTGAATTATACTGCGATGTTCCGTTTGAAAAGGCATTTGTTCAATTCACAGGCTGGAAAGATGCGCTGCCCGAACCTTATGTGGTGAATGCATCCACTTCATTGTTGTCCAAATTCGAAGGAGATAAATTCATCAAAGGTGTGACCATTTCAGCACCGGGATTCTATGGGCCACAAGGCAGAATCTTACGATTACCGCTGGCAATGCCCGAACTTAACAAACAAATTGAGCTTTTCCGTTTTGAAGATTTACGCATCACAAATTTTGAAATGGAAGGCTCAGCAATTTACGGACTATCCCAAATGCTTAACCACCAAGCACTTACAGTTTGTCTCATCATTGCAAACCGGATAACCGGGCAAGCGAATGAGAATTATCGGCCGGAAATGGAAAAAATGATTCAAACAGTTTTAGACCAATTAACCCGCTAAATCAACATGAAGAAAAGCAGGCTAAAGGCATTGATCAATTTACTGGATGACCCCGATAACCTGATTTTTGAAACAGTTGAAAAAGAGCTGTTAAAACAAAACCACACCATCATTCCGGCACTTGAAGAGTTATGGGAAAGCAGCTACGATGAAACCTGTCAGGAACGCATTGAAAACCTGATCCAAAATTTACAATTCAAGAAAACAAAAAACATGCTCAAATCGTGGATTAATTCCCCAAAACACGATTTGCTGGAAGGATTTTTAATCGTCGATCGGTTTCAGTATCCCGACGTGAACCTTACGGGCATTCATCAAAAAACAGATAAAATAAAAAACAGTGTCTGGCTGGAATTGAATAATTCACTCACCTTGCTGGAAAAAGTGACCATTCTGAATCATTTTTTCTTTCACGTTTATGGGTTTTCTGTCAACCACGATAATCCTAAATCACCACAAAACTGCTACTTAAACCAACTACTTGATACCCGAAAAGGAAATCCTGTTTCGCTAACACTCCTATTTTGTATTATTGCACGTCAACTTGGACTTCCTGCCTGGTTTACTAACTTTCCGAAAAACCCTCTCGTTGCAATAGTAGATAGCGAACTGGCAAAAAATGTACACGGACAAGATGTCAATTCTGATGTGCTTTTCTATATTAACCCGGCAAACAAGGGATCCATAGCCAGCAGAAAAGAAATCCATTATCACCTGAAAAAAAACAATTATAAACCGGTCGAAATATACGCAGAACCACAATCTGACGAGCTATTTATCCAATGCCTGATCGAAACATTGCGCGAATCATTTCATACTGTCGGGTTTACCGAAAAAACAGAACGCGTGGAACAGCTCCTCAAATTGTTCCAAACTGCTCCCAATAAGCGGTAAGTTATTCCCGGCTCAACAGCATGAGTTATCTTCCTGGCACAACACTTAGGTAAGGATATTTTTACAATAATTGACGCATTTAGTGATCTCTTTCTGTGCATTTGAATTTTCCGGAATAGAATATTCCAGTTCGATATCACAATGTATAGGCCACTTTTTTTTCTGAATCAACTTCAGGATATCATGAATTGGAGTATCTCCTTCACCCCAGGGCATATTCGTGTTAGGCGGATTTCCTATTTTACCAGTCTTATCTTTCAGGTGAATACTAAAAATTCTGTTATGTAATCTTTCAATTATTTCATTAGGATGTTTACCGGTGGCTCCCCAGTAGTGACCTACATCAAAATTCAGCATATTATTAGGTGAATAGGAAAGAAACTCATCAAATGAAAATCCCGGTTCGCCAGGCTGAAGATGGTTGTGATAAATGGCAAACATATTATGTTTCTCAGCATACTTACCTAAAACAGTGCATGATTTATGGCCGATTTCGTCTGTGATACCTTTGGCACCAAGAATTTTAGCAGCGGTAAAGGCATAATCGATCTCTTCATTGCTCAACCCTGTCGGGGCAAACTTTACAATATGGATATTAACCCCGGCCTTATTGAACAATTTCCGAAGCTCTTTATACTTCTTCATCGATACAGCTAGCCGCCATTCCCGTTGTTTTTCCCAGGCTTCATCATAGGCTTTTTGAAAAATTTCACGATCCTGTTCAGAAGTACTACTTCCGCGGGGCGGACGAGGTGGCAAAGGAGGAATGCCGGCAAACTCTTCAGCAACATTTCCCATCAGCTCGATTGAGTTGATCCCAGCCTCAACGCAATACTTAATAATATCCTGTGCCGATGATGGCATACTTCGCCAACTATAAGTAATGGCTCCTACCTGAACTCCGTTAAACTTAGAATTTGGTTTAGCTAGCTCTGAGGTGAATGCAAAGGATGATGGCATAAATGCAAATGAAGCTGCTGCTGTGGCTGCGGAGGAAATAAATGACCGTCGGGATAATCCACGATTGGATGTTGTATTTTTATTCATCGTATTAAAAGTGTTAAATTTCATTGGTATAAAAGAGAACTCCCATAATTTTAATCCTACTTGTTGGTGTCATGAATCGTCATGGTCGTTTCATAAAATTATATTTGATGTATAAAAATAGCATATTTTTTCAGCTAATTCATTTGAAATGTAAAATTTCGTGGATACTTTCGATAGGAAAGGAACCTGAATAAAAAAACCGGACTGGGATACAGTCCGGTTTTTATCATTCAAAAGATGATATGAACTTATTAAATCACTTCCGAATATAAATCAGAAGGTTATATGTTTAGTCCTTTTGTACCTTTGCTTCATCATCTGTTTCTTTATCTGATTGACTATCAGAACTCTCATCTTTTATCTGAGGAGTTTCCTGAGTTTCAACAGAAGCCTTATCGTCTGATAATTTTTCTACCTGTTCAGCAGTGGGAGTATCTGGAAGGACAGTTGCAGCACTTTCTTTTTGTTTTTTAGATTTTGCCATTGTTGATTTATCCTCAACTGATGTTTCCGATTTTTTTGCAGTTCCCCTGCGTGAACGTTTACGTTTTGGTTTTGCTGCCTCTTCAGCAGAAGTCAGCATGATCTCATTATAGTCGACAAGTTCAATGATACACATTTCGGCATTATCTCCCAAACGAGTACCGGTTCTGAGGATACGGGTATATCCACCAGGTCTGTCGGCTATTTTAGCAGCAACATTACGAAACAGTTCTGAAACCGCATTTTTATTTTGGAGCTGACTGAATACAATTCTGCGTGAATGGGTTGTATCGTCTTTTGCTTTAGTAAGAAGCGGTTCTACATAAGTACGCAATGCTTTTGCTTTGGCCACTGTTGTTGTAATGCGTTTACTTTCGATCAGTGAGCTGGCCATATTGGCCAGCAACGCTTTCCTGTGTGAACTGGTGCGGCCTAAATGATTGAATTTTTTATTATGTCTCATTTTCTGCTATTCCTTGTCAAGTTTATACTTACTGATATCCATTCCAAAACTCAATCCCATGTTATCGAGCAGTTCATCCAGTTCGGTAAGAGATTTCTTCCCAAAATTCCTGAATTTCAGCAGATCGTTCCGGTTGTATGTAACCAGGTTTCCCAGTGTGTCAACATCTGCAGCTTTCAGGCAGTTCAATGCTCTGACTGACAGGTCGAGATCAACCAGTTTGGTTTTGAGTAGCTGGCGCATATGAAGAATTTCTTCATCGAACTCTTCATTAGCAAACTTCTCATCCGAATCCAGCGTGATTTTCTCATCGGAGAACAACATGAAATGGTAAATCAGAATTTTTGCTGCTTCTTTCAGCGCATCCTGAGGAAGAATTGATCCATCAGTTGTAATTTCGAGAATCAGCTTTTCGTAATCTGTTTTTTGTTCCACTCTGAAGTTCTCCACAAAATACTTCACCTTTTTAATGGGAGTATAAATAGAGTCGATGGGTATGATACCGAATTCCGATTCAACCGGTTTATTTTCTACAGCAGGAATATAACCTCTTCCCTTACTAATGGTGATATCCATTTGAAGTTTCACATCCGGTTCCATCCGGCAGATAACAAGTTCGGGGTTCAGCACCCGGAATCCGGTCATAAATTTATTCATGTCTCTGGCAGTAAATTCCTCCTGGCCGGTTAATGAGATACTTACTTTTTCTTCATCAAAGTCAGCGACCTCATTTTTAAATCGGATCTGTTTCAGGTTAAGAATAATATCCGTGACATCTTCAATAACACCTTTGATCGTAGAAAACTCATGGTCAACGCTTTCAATTTTCACGGTAGTGATCGCATACCCTTCCAGCGACGAAAGCAAGATTCGTCTCAGGGCATTTCCGATTGTAATACCGTAACCCGGTTCCAGCGGACGAAATTCAAATTTCCCGAATTTGTCGCTCGACTCGATCATGATTACCTTGTCGGGTTTTTGGAATGCTAATATTGCCATAATTGCCTTTGTAAAATTTTTATTTTGAATACAACTCTACGATCAGTTGTTCTTTTATATTTTCCGGTATTTCACCACGTTCAGGTACATTCAGAAATTTTCCTGCCATCTGGTTTTTGTCCCATTCCAACCATTCGTACCTGGAACTCCGGTGTGAGTTTAATGCACTGGTAATTTCCTCCATCGCTTTTGATTTTTCCCTGACACCAATAATATCGCCGGGTTTCACCTGGTATGACGGAATATTAACAACCTTCCCGTTTACGACAATATGTTTATGTGTCACAAACTGACGGGCAGCGTCACGTGTTTTAGCAATACCAAGTCTGAATACGATGTTATCGAGTCTCGACTCAAGCAACTGAAGCAACACTTCTCCGGTAATACCCCGGGAAGAAGACGCTTTTTTAAACAGATTTCTGAATTGTCGTTCCAACACACCGTAGGTATATTTTACCTTTTGCTTTTCTTTTAACTGGGTACCATATTCCGATACTTTTCTTCTACGGGCAGAAATCCCGTGCATTCCCGGAGGGTAATTCTTATGTTCAAAAACTTTATCAGGGCCGAAAATAGGTTCACCGAATTTTCGTGCAATTTTTGATTTTGGTCCTTTATATCTAGCCATTCACTTTTGTTTTAAAATTAAACACGTCTTCTTTTGGGAGGCCTGCAACCGTTATGAGGTAGTGGAGTAACATCAACTATTTCAGTAACCTGAAGTCCAACTGTTGCCAGAGCCCTAATGGCTGATTCGCGCCCGTTACCCGGTCCTTTCACAAAAACTTTCACCTTTCTTAAACCAAGATCGTAAGCGGTTTTCGCACACTCTTCAGAAGCTACCTGGGCAGCATATGGAGTATTTTTTTTCGATCCGCGGAAGCCTTTCTTCCCTGCTGACGACCAGGATATTACCTCACCATTTAAATTGGTCAGCGTAACAATAATGTTATTGAAAGAGGAGTGTACATGGGCCATACCATTGGCTTCCACCACAACAACTCTCTTTTTACTTGTGCCTGTCTTCTTTGCCATAACTCAAATCTCTTATTTGCTTGCCATCTTTTTATTTGCTACAGTCTTTCTTTTCCCCTTCCTCGTACGAGCATTATTTTTAGTGCTCTGTCCTCTGGTGGGTAAACCAATACGATGACGTATACCACGGTAGCATCCTATGTCCATAAGTCTTTTGATATTCATCTGCACTTCTGAACGTAATTCACCTTCTACCTTGAAAGAATCACCAATCACCTTTCTGATAGCTCCAAACTGATCATCGTTCCATTCCTGCACTTTAACGTCAGGATCTACGCCGGCTGCTTTTAAAATAGTATTTGCCCGGCTCCGGCCAATACCATAAATATAAGTGAGAGCAATCTCTCCTCTTTTATTATTCGGAATATCAACACCTACAATACGTGCCATATAAAATTAATTTTTACAATTATCCCTGACGTTGCTTAAACTTCGGGTTCTTTTTGTTAATTACATACAAACGCCCTTTTCTGCGAACGATTTTACAATCTGCACTGCGTTTTTTAATTGAAACTCGGATCTTCATTTTTAATGTGCATTAGTTTTTATACCTGAATGTTATCCTGCCTTTGGTTAAATCGTAAGGAGACATTTCAACTTTAACTTTATCTCCCGGTAAAATTTTTATGTAGTGCATTCGCATTTTCCCTGAAACATGCGCTGTTATCACATGTCCATTTTCAAGTTCAACACGAAACATTGCATTGGACAATGCCTCTATAATTGTTCCATCCTGGTCAATTGAAGACTGTTTTGCCATAAAAACTTAACGGTTAAAAATTATAAAATCTCATGTTAAAGTCACTTACTGTTTTCTTTTCATCTCATTTTCATCTGATTAAAACTAATTGTTTTCTATGTAATCAGATGGAACTCGCATATTTTAAATCATGCAATTTTTTAGTATAACATGTAATGCTCGTTTCATTTGCAAAGATAACAGAAGCTTTTTAAACGTACAACTAAAAAAATAACTCCTTAACGATGCTTTAAACTGGCCATCTTCTAAATTCCACCTCCGGCACGTCCTTTAATACGGCCTGTTTTGGTCAATCCATCGTAATGCCTCATGAGCAAATGACTCTCTATTTGTTGTAATGTATCGAGCACTACACCAACGAGAATAAGTAACGAGGTTCCGCCATAAAAATAAGCGAACGACTGGTTAATTCCCATGAGCATGGCAAAAGCAGGAAGAATAGTGATCAATCCCAAAAAGATTGAACCAGGAAGAGTAATTCTTGACATGATGGTGTCCAGAAATTCAACTGTTCGTTTTCCTGGTTTTACTCCCGGAATAAAACCCCCGTTCTTTTTCATATCTTCAGCCATTTGGGTAGGATTAACTGTGATTGCTGTATAGAAATAGGTAAAAGCAACCACCAACATAAACTGGACAAAATTATACCAAAAACCGGTCATGTTTGATAATGCAGCCGCAACACCACTTAGGTTTTCAGAATTTGCCACACCAACAATTGTAAGAGGCACCATCATAATTGCCTGGGCAAAAATGATAGGCATTACACCTGCCGCGTTAACCTTCAAGGGGATGTACTGACGTACACCTCCATATTGTTTGTTACCCACAATTCTTTTGGCATACTGGACGGGAATTCTTCGGGTTCCCTGAACCAGAAGAATTGACGCCATGAATACAAGAAAAAGAATAACAAACTCTACAAGAAACAATACAAGCCCACCACCCTGCTGGTTAATTCGGGAAGCAAATTCCTGAACAACCGACTGAGGTAATCTGGCAATAATACCGATCATAATTATAAGAGAGATTCCGTTCCCAATACCTTTATCGGTAATTCGTTCACCCAGCCACATCACAAACATGGATCCGGCAGTTAATATAATAACCGACGAAACAGAAAACAGAGCACCTTTCAATGCAAAGGCTGTTTCAGGTAACTGGTAATGGAGGTTCGTCAGATATGCCGGTGACTGAAATACCAGAATAATGACGGTAAGGTACCGGGTAATCTGGTTAATCTTTCTTCTTCCTGATTCTCCCTCTTTCTGCAACCTCTGGAAATAGGGAACTGCTATACCAAGCAATTGGATAACAATAGAAGCAGAAATATACGGCATAATACCTAAAGCAAAAATAGAAGCCTGTGAAAATGCACCACCGGAAAACATGTCAATCAATCCCAGCAATCCGTCGGAAGTCTGACTTTTCAGATTTGCCAACTGTGCAGGATCTATACCAGGCAGGGAAACAAAAGACCCTAACCGGTAAATAAGAATAAAAAACAGTGTTGTACCGATTCGTATTCTCAGGTCTTCAATTTTGTAAATATTCTTTAGGGTTTCTATAAAACGTTTCATTATAGTTTACAGTATTTCGGTTGTACCTTCCAGTTTCTCGATAGCAGCTATTGCACTTTTTGAAAAAGCATGTGCTTTGACATCCAATTTTCTTTCCAGGGAACCACCGCCAAGAATTTTTATTTTATCGTTTTTAGAGGCTATACCAGCATCAATCAAAACAGCCAAATCAATTATTGTAACGTTTTTATTATCAGCTAATTGCTGCAAAACATCAAGGTTAATAGCCTTATATTCCACACGGTTTAGATTTTTGAATCCCGATTTAGGAACAACACGTTGTAAAGGCATCTGTCCACCTTCAAAACCAATTTTCTTAGAGTATCCTGATCTTGATTTCTGTCCTTTATGCCCGCGCGTGGATGTACCACCGTGACCTGAACCCTGCCCCCGACCAATACGTTTTGGTTTTTTTGTGGAACCTGAGGCTGGTTTTAACTTACTTAAATCCATAACTTTATTTGAAATAGTATTATACTTCTTCAACACGAACTAAATGATTCACTTTATTGGCCATACCTAACACCTGGGGTGAAGCTTCGTGTTCAACTGCCTGATTCAATTTTTTCAATCCCAAGGCTTTCAGCGTAGCCACCTGTTTTTTGGTAGAGCCAATGCTACTTTTAACTTGCCTAATAATAACTTTAGCCATAATTCTTAACCTTTAAAAACTTTTTCAAGTGTAATTCCTCTGTATTCTGCAATTGTATTGGCATCTCTTAATTCTAAAAGAGCTTCCATAGTAGCTTTCACGAGGTTATGCGGGTTAGATGAGCCTTTGGATTTTGCCAGGATATCGGTTATCCCGGCACTTTCGAGCACAGCACGCATAGCACCACCTGCCACCACTCCTGTTCCAGGAGTAGCCGGTTTGATCAACACATCTGCACCCCCGTATCGGGCAGTTTGCTCATGAGGAATTGTCCCCTTGTACACGGGGATTCTCACCAAATTCTTTTTAGCTGCTTCCACACCTTTAGCGATGGCTGTTGTGACTTCACCGGCTTTTCCCAGCCCCCAGCCGACAATACCATCTTCGTTACCTACAACTACGATAGCCGAAAAGCTAAAAGTACGTCCTCCTTTGGTAACTTTGGTAACCCGGTTAATTGCTACAAGCCTGTCTTTTAAATCGAGGTCACTTGTTTTTACTTTTTTACTTAATATTGCCATAATAATATCAGAATTTAAGACCACCCTCACGGGCTGCTTCAGCTAATTGTTTAACTCTCCCATGATATAAATAACCATTCCTGTCGAATACAACATTTTCAATTCCTGCAGCTATAGCTTTCCGGGCAATCAGTTTTCCTACCCGGGCTGCCTGATCTTTCTTGTTTCCATTCTCTGCAGCAATTTCTTTTTCAGTTGATGATGCAGCAACAAGTGTTGTTGCGGTGTTATCATCTATTACCTGAGCATAAATCTGTTTATTGCTCCTGTAAACATTTAAACGTGGCCGTTCAGGTGTGCCCTTGACGATTTTACGTACACGGTTTTTTATCCTGTTCCGCCTTTCTATTTTTGTTAATGCCATAATACCTGATTTTACAAAATTATTTAGCGGCAGCTTTACCGGCTTTACGCCTTAACACTTCGCCCACAAACTTAATACCTTTTCCTTTATATGGCTCAGGTTTCCGGAAGGATCTGATTTTTGCAGCAACCTGACCAATTAACTGTTTATCCATCGACTTTAAGGTAACGATAGGATTACTGCGCTTGTCAGACGAAGCTTCAACTTTTACTTCGGGGGGAAGTTGCAGATAAGTATGGTGTGAATATCCCAGCACAAGGTCCAGGACATTATTCGGTAAAACTTCTGCACGATAACCAACCCCAACCAGTTCAAGCTTCACTTCAAATCCTTTCGACACGCCTTCCACCATATTATTAATCAATGAACGGTACAAACCGTGCAATGATTTTTGCTGCTTCGTTTCAGCAGAGCGGACTAGAGTGATCTCATCATTTTCAGTTTCAACCTTAATATTCGGTGAAATTTTTTGCTTTAACTCACCAAGAGGACCTTTCACGCTGACAACAAAATCATCGCTAATTTTCAATTCAACTCCTGATGGTAATTTTATGGGTAATTTACCTATTCTTGACATGTCCAGTTTTTTTTAATACACGTAACATAAAACTTCACCGCCAATATTCTGCTCATGGGCTTCCTTATCGGTAATTATACCTTTGGAGGTAGAAATTATTGCGATCCCCAATCCATTGAGCACACGCGGAATATTTTCACTATTGCAATACTGGCGTAATCCCGGTTTGCTGATTCTCTTCAACCCTTTTATTGCAGATACTTTCGTTTCAGGATGATACTTTAGGGCAATTTTTATATTCCCCTGATGACCCAGCTCGTCCTCGAATTTATAATTCAGAATGTATCCTTTTTCTTTCAGGATTTTCGTGATCTCCCTTTTCATATTTGATGCAGGAATATCTACCACACGGTGTTTGGCAAGAACTGCATTACGCACCCTGGTCAAATAATCTGCTATTGGATCTGATACTTTACTCATTTTTCAAGTCTTTAACAATTACCAACTAGCTTTTTTAACTCCAGGAATTAACCCGGTTGAGGCCATTTCCCTAAAGTTAATTCTGCTTATACCAAACTGACGCATATAGCCTTTAGGCCTGCCGGTTAATTTACAGCGATTATGCAAACGCACTCTGGATGAGTTTTTGGGTAATTTCTGCAAACCTTCCCAGTCGCCTTCAGCCTTCAGTCTGGCTCTTTTCTCCATGTATTTTTCAACCAGTTTTGCCCTTTTTACCTCGCGGGCTTTCATTGATTCCTTAGCCATATACTCAATTCTTTTTTACATTTTTAAATGGCAATCCCATATGCTTCAGCAGGGCAAAACCTTCTTCGTCACTTTCTGCTGAAGTAACAAAAGTAATATTCATTCCGTTAATTTTACTTACCCTGTCGAGTAGAATCTCCGGAAAGATAATTTGTTCGGGTACACCTAACGTATAATTTCCTCTTCCATCCATTTTACTTTCAATCCCCCGAAAATCCCTGATACGGGGCAAAGCAGTAGAGATAAGCCGTTCAAGGAATTCATACATCCGGTCGCGGCGCAAAGTAACGCGTACTCCGATGGGCATTTTTTTCCTCAGTTTGAAATTGGAGATATCCTTTTTGGATAGGGTTTGAACAGCTTTTTGTCCGGCAATCATTGACATTTCCGTGGTGGCTATTTCAATAATTTTTTTATCCGCTATTGCTGCACCCACACCCTGATTAAGGACAATTTTTTCCAATTTTGGAACCTGCATAACAGAAGAATAGTTAAACTCATTTTTCAGGATGGGTACAATTTCGTCCTGATATTTCATTTTTAAGGTAGGTACGTATGCCATTACTTAATCTCCTCCCCTGATTTTTTAGAATAACGAATTAATTTTCCCTGCTCATTTAACCTTCTGCCAATTCTGGTAGGTTCTCCGGTTTTTGGATCTACCAGCATCAGGTTTGAAATGTGAATAGGTGCTTCCTGTTCAATAATTCCACCTTGAGGACTTTTTGCGTTGGGTTTGGTATGTTTTTTAATCATATTGACCCCTTCCACAATTGCCCTGTCGGTTTTCGTAATAATTTCCAGAACACGCCCCTTTTTACCCTTTGAGGTTCCTGTAATCACGACTACGGTGTCGCCTTTTTTTATGTGTAACTTTTTTTGCATTTTCAAGCTTTTTAATTACAAAACTTCCGGAGCCAGAGAAATAATCTTCATATTTTTATCCCTTAATTCGCGAGCTACGGGGCCAAAAATTCGGGTTCCTCTCATTTCCCCTGTATTATTCAGCAAAACCACTGCATTATCATCGAACCTGATATAGGAACCGTCTGCCCGGCGTACCTCCTTGCGGGTACGAACAACAATAGCTTTGGAAACAATTCCCTTTTTGACATCGCTGCCCGGGATTGCACTTTTCACTGAGACTACAATGGTATCGCCCAGCGTGGCATATCGTTTACGGGTACCGCCCAATACGCGGATACACAAAACTTCCTTTGCTCCGCTATTATCGGCAACCAAACATCTTGTTTCTTGTTGTATCATGATTATTTCGCTCTTTCAGTTATTTCAACTAATCTCCAACATTTATTTTTGCTTAGAGGTCTGGTTTCCATAATCCGTACCACATCGCCAATGTTGCAGTCATTCTTTTCATCGTGTGCGTAAAACTTCGTTGTCTTTTTTACGAATTTACCATAAATAGGGTGTTTCACTTTACGTTTAACAGCTACGACAATGGTTTTATCCATTTTGTTGCTGACAACCACCCCAACACGTTCTTTTCTAAGATTCCTTACATTATTCTCTTCCATCGCTGACTGAATTCTGGTTATCACTTAATTCTCTTTGACGAAGAATTGTTTTCAGCCGTGCAATATTCTTTTTTGAATCCTTAATTTTCATAGGATTATCAAGAGCAGAAACTGCATGGTTTAAACGAAGGCGAACTAAATTTTCTTTCTCCACCTGTATTTTCTCAACGATTTCTTTAGTCGTTAATTCTTTTATTTCAGACGTTTTCATATCTATTCACCCTTTTTATTCTTCAACAAAATCACGTCTTACCACAAATTTTGTAGTAACCGGCAATTTTTGAGCTGCAAGCCGGAGAGCTTCTTTTGCCAATTCGAAGGGAACACCATCGGCTTCGATAATGATGCGACCGGGAGAAACCGGTGCAACGAATGCTTCAGGAGCTCCTTTCCCTTTACCCATACGTACCTCAGCAGGTTTTTTTGTAATGGGCTTATCGGGGAAAATCCGGATCCAAATTTGTCCCTGGCGTTGCATATGGCGTGTAACCGCAACCCTGGCTGCTTCAATCTGACGACCGGTGATCCACGCTTCTTCGAGCGTTTTAATTCCAAATGAACCGAATGCGAGTTGATTTCCACGTTGGGAATTGCCTTTCATCCGGCCCTTTTGTACTCTTCTGAATTTTACTTTTTTTGGTTGTAACATCCTTTATAGATTCTGAGTGTTGAACCACTATTTTCTTCTACTACCTCTTCGGCCACCACCGCCAACTCCTTTTCCTGGTCTGGCCTGTTTCTGGCCAATATTAGGAGAAAGGTCACGGACTCCGTAAATCATTCCTTTGCAAATCCAGACTTTAACACCTACAAGTCCGGTTTTTGTCAAAGCTTCAGCCAGGGCATAATCGATATCGGCTCTGAGTGTATGCAATGGAGTACGTCCATCTTTATACATTTCTGAACGGGCCATTTCAGCACCATTCAACCTGCCAGACACCATTACTTTAATTCCCTCGGCTCCCATCCTCATGGTTGAAGCGATGGCCATTTTTACCGCCCTTCGGTATGCAACCTTTCCCTCAATTTGCCGGGCTATGTTGGTAGCCACAATTTTGGCATCGAGTTCAGGGCGTTTAATCTCAAAAATGTTGATCTGAACCTCTTTGTTGGTAATTTTCTTCAACTCTTCCTTCAACTTGTCAACTTCCTGACCTCCTTTACCAATAATAATACCGGGGCGCGAAGTATGTACAGTGATGGTAATCAGCTTTAAAGTCCGCTCAATTACGATCTTTGAAATGCTGGCTTTGGCTAAACGAGCATTTAGATATTCTCTTATTGAATGATCCTCAGCTAGTTTGTCGCCATAATCATCACCACCGAACCAATTTGAGTCCCATCCTTTAATGAATCCCAAACGATTTGAAATTGGATTTACTTTTTGTCCCATGTACTACTGATTAAGATTTTCTTCAACAACACTTTCTTTCCGGTCGACGTATACCGTTACATGGTTCGAACGTTTTTTGATTCGGTGAGCACGACCCTGGGGAGCCGGACGTAACCTTTTCAAAATACGGCCTGAATCAACCATGATGGTTTTTACGTATAATTCACTTTCCTCTAAACGAACTCCTTCATTTTTCACCTGCCAGTTGGCTATGGCTGAAAGCAGGAGTTTTTCCACCCTGCGTGATGCTTCTTTTGAGGAATATTTCAGAACATCTAACGCTTTGTTCACCTCCATGCCGCGGACAGAATCGGCAACTAGCCTCATCTTTCTAGGTGAAGTCGGGCAGTTTCTCAAAACAGCAAAATATTGTTGTTTTTTTTCTTCTTTTCTTTTCTCTGCTGCTAATCTTTTTCTGGCACCCATTCTTTTCTCTTTTAAATATTAAAAATTTTATGCCTATTTTTTGTTACCAGCGTGCCCCCTAAAGGTACGAGTAGGAGCAAATTCACCCAAACGATGGCCAACCATGTTTTCGGTAATATACACCGGAATAAATTTATTCCCGTTATGGACGGCAATAGTATGGCCCACAAAATCAGGAGAAATTACTGAAGCCCTGGCCCATGTTTTTAACACCGATTTCTTTCCGCCATCATTCATGGCGAGAACTTTTCTTTCCAGTTTGAAATCGATAAAGGGCCCTTTTTTTAACGAACGACTCATAATACTTTTCCTTTAACTATTTTTTCCTACGTTCAATGATGTATTTGCTGGAAGCTTTCTTCTTGGAGCGGGTTTTATACCCCTTAGCTAACAATCCCTTGCGTGAACGCGGGTGTCCTCCTGAAGCACGGCCTTCACCACCACCCATGGGGTGATCAACCGGGTTCATTACCACACCACGCACTCTGGGCCTTCTGCCCAACCACCTCGAACGACCGGCTTTTCCTGACCGCTCGAGATTGTGCTCAGCATTTCCAACTGTTCCAACAGTAGCCCTGCACGATGTAAGAACCATACGGGATTCGCCTGAAGGTAACTTCAAAATCGCATATTTCCCTTCACGGGAAGTTAATTGCGCATAAGCGCCTGCACTACGTGCCATAATTCCACCCTGTCCGGGGCGGAGCTCAATGTTGTGAACCAGTGTTCCAAGAGGAATGTCGGACAAGGGGAGAGTATTTCCAACTTCAGGATCAATCCCCGAACCACTCATTAAAGATTGCCCTACCTGCAGACCATTAGGCGCTACGATGTATCTTTTTTCTCCATCTTCATATTTCAGAAGAGCGATACGGGCAGAACGGTTCGGATCATATTGAATGGAATCGACAACAGCAGCTGTACCGTCTTTATCACGTTTAAAATCGATAATACGATATTTGCGTTTGTGTCCCCCACCTCTATTCCTCATTGTCATGCGGCCCTGGTTATTCCTCCCGCCAGTTTTCCGCAGGGGCTCCAACAATGATTTTTCAGGTGTAGATGCAGTAATGGTATCAAAAGCACCTATAATCTTATGCCTCTGACCCGGTGTTACTGGTTTTAATTTTCTTACTGCCATTTATATTAAATATTACTGTAAAAATCAATAGTATCTCCTTCAGCTAATGTTACAATAGCTTTCTTAAATGCAGCTGTTTTCCCGGTTATCACTCCCGATTTAGTATATCTCGACTTCATCTTGCCTCCATATATCATGGTGTTAACCGAATTAACCCGGACATTGTAAACCCCTTCAACAGCACTTTTAATCTGCTGCTTCGATGCAGTACGCAATACAATGAATCCGTAACGGTTAAAACGTTCAGACTGCATATTCATTTTTTCGGTAACCAATGGTTTTATTAAAATATCCATTTTCAAATTGCCTTAAAGGTTAAATGTTTCTTCCAATTTCTTCACAGAGCCTTCCAGAAGAACAATGGTTTTTGCATTCAAAATTTGATATGTATTTAATTCAGAAGCAATTATAACAGAAACATCCTGTAAATTTCTGGACGACAAATATATATTTTTATTTTCGGCTGGTAAAACGAAAAGTGACTTTTTATCAGCAATTTGAAGATTCTTTTTTATTGCCACCATCTCTTTGGTTTTTGGACCATCAAGAACAAAATCTTCCATTACGATTATCCCGTTCTCACGCGCTTTATATGTTAAAGCCGACTTTCTCGCCAACTGCTTCACTTTCTTATTCAGCTTAAAGTCATAGCTTCTTGGCCTTGGGCCAAAAACTGTACCACCACCACGGAATACAGGTGATTTTATACTACCAGCACGTGCTGTACCTGTACCTTTTTGTTTCTTGATTTTTTTGGTACTACCGGCAACCTCTGCGCGCTCTTTTGACTTATGAGTTCCCTGGCGTTGATTGGCCAAATACTGCTTAACATCTAAATAGATAGCATGATCGCTTGGATCCACTTCGAAAATCCGGTCCAATAATGTAATCATTCTTCCGGTTTCTTTCCCTTCTTTATTCAGTACACTTAGTTCCATTGTTTCCTAATAATTAAATATGAACCTTTAGCTCCAGGCACTGAACCTTTCACCACAATTAAATTTTTCTCGGGAATTACTTTCAAAACCATAAGGTTCTCGATAGTAAGTGTTTCGTTCCCGGTTCTTCCAGCCATACGCATTCCTTTAAATACACGACTTGGCCATGAGGATGCTCCAATTGAACCAGGAGCTCTTAACCTGTTATGCTGACCATGTGTCTGGTCATTCACACCACGAAAATTGTACCGCTTAACAACTCCCTGGAAACCTTTTCCCTTTGAAACTCCCACTACATCGACATAATCGAGTTCATGAAAAATATCAACAGTAATCGAATCGCCAAGTTGATAAGCTTCCTGGTAAGTGTTTTTAAACTCTACCAATCTGCGTTTGGGACTTGTTCCGGCTTTTTTGAAGTGACCAAATTCTGCTTTAGTGGTCCTTTTCTCCTTCTTTTCGCCGAAAGCAAGCTGCAACGCGTCGTAGCCTTCTTTCTCACTGGTCTTTACCTGCGTAACCACACAGGGCCCAGCCTCAATCACAGTGCATGGGATATTCTTCCCCTCAACACTGAATACGGATGTCATTCCGATTTTTCTTCCAATAATACCAGCCATTTCGACTAATTTTTAATTTTATCAAACTTTAATTTCGACCTCTACGCCACTGGGTAACTCAAGTTTCATCAGCGCGTCGATGGTTTTTGCCGTTGAACTGTAAATGTCGATCAAACGTTTGTATGATGACAGTTGGAACTGTTCCCTTGACTTTTTATTGACAAAGGTAGAGCGCAAAACAGTGAAAATACGTTGATGCGTGGGTAACGGAATGGGTCCGCTCACTACAGCACCGGTCGATTTAACCGTCTTAACAATCTTTTCAGCCGATTTGTCAACCAAATTATGATCGTACGATTTCAGTTTAATTCTGATCTTTTGGCTCATGATGAGAACACTCTTAAATTATTTATAATAAATCAACTTTTCCTTGTACATTTTCCAATACCTTAATCGCCAACGATTGGGGCACTTCCTGATAGTGACTAAACTCCATAGAAGATGTTGCCCTTCCGGAAGATAATGTCCGCAATACGGTTACATAACCAAACTGTTCAGCAAGAGGAACTTTCGCATGAATGACACGTGCATTTCCTTTACTCATCATTCCGGTTATTTCGCCTCGGCGGCGATTCAAGTCACCGATTATGTCACCCATATATTCGTCAGGAGTAACAATTTCAAGCTTCATGACAGGCTCAAGCAGTTTGGGGGCAGCCTTTGAAGCAGCATGTCTGAAAGCCTGACGGGCACAAATCTCAAAAGATAACTGATCGGAATCTACTGCATGGTATGATCCATCCAGCAAAGTAACCTTCAGACTGTCGATCGGGAATCCGGCAAGCGGGCCATTCGACATGGCCTCAGTGAATCCTTTTTGCACGGAAGGGATATACTCACGGGGAATATTCCCTCCTTTTACCTGGTCAATGAACTCAAGACCACCTTTACCTTCCTCTGCAGGTTCCACACGAACAATAATATCAGCAAACTTTCCACGACCACCAGTCTGCTTCTTAAAAACTTCACGTAATTGAACCTGCTGGCTGATAGCTTCTTTATAAGCAACCTGGGGAGCACCCTGGTTACATTCCACCTTAAACTCCCGTCGAAGACGGTCAACAATGATCTCCAGGTGTAATTCTCCCATTCCACGAATAACCGTTTGGCCGGAATCTTTGTCGGTAAGAACCTGGAAGGTCGGGTCTTCTTCAGAGAGCTTGGACAAACCATTAGACAAACGATCCAGGTCATTTTGTGACTTGGGTTCAACAGCTACGCCAATAACAGGTTCAGGAAACTTAATGGTCTCCAGAACAATGGGATGTTTTATATCGCTCAGGGTATCACCCGTACGAACATCTTTGAAACCAACAGCTGCACAAATATCACCTGCTTCAATAAAATCTTTTGGATTCTGTTTGTTTGAATGCATTTGGTAGAGCCGCGAAATCCGTTCTTTTTTTCCGGTACGGCTGTTTAACACCTGCATCCCGGATTCTATTCTGCCTGAATAAACACGCATATAGGCTAACCGTCCGACAAACGGATCGGTTGCAATTTTGAATGCCAGGGCAGCTAAGGGTTCATTTACATCAGCAGTACGTCTTACTTCTTTTTGCAAATCCGGATTCACTCCGACAATATCTCCATTGTCAAGCGGACTGGGAAGAAAAGCACAAACAGCATCCAGCAAACGTTGTACTCCTTTATTTTTAAATGCAGAACCACACATCATAGGGATAATAATTCCCTGAATGGTTGCCCTGCGAATAACAGACAACATCTCTTCTTTTGTAATGGAATCAGCATCTTCAAAATACCGTTCGAGTAGTTCATCATCAATTTCTGCCACTGACTCCATCAGCTTATTTCTCCATTCCAGAGCTTGCTCCATCAGATCTCCCGGAATCACTTCAAGTGAATAATTGGTACCTAATGTAGCATCCTCATGCCAACGAACAGCTTTCATTTCGATCAGGTCGATCACCCCTTCGAATTTTTCTTCTGCACCAATAGGTATTTGAAGCGGAACAGGGTTAGCTCCTAGTTTTTCCTTAATTTCGGCATAAACATTAAAGAAATCAGCTCCCTGACGATCCATTTTATTAATAAATGCGATACGGGGCACACCATATTTTTCAGCTTGTCGCCATACAGTTTCCGACTGGGCTTCTACCCCACCAACAGCACAAAACAGAGCCACAGCTCCATCTAAAATTCTGAGAGAACGTTCTACTTCAACGGTAAAATCAACGTGCCCGGGAGTATCAATAATATTTATCTTATAATCCTGATCATCGTATTTCCAGAAGGTAGTAGTTGCAGCAGAGGTAATTGTAATGCCACGTTCCTGTTCTTGTTCCATCCAGTCCATTGTGGCAGATCCATCATGTGTCTCCCCTAGCCGGTGGGTTAACCCGGTATAGAACAAAATGCGTTCTGAAACCGTAGTTTTTCCGGCATCAATGTGAGCCATGATACCTATATTTCTTGTATTTTTAAGACTTTGCTTAGTCATAATTTCTACTAACCTATTAACATTTTCTGGAGACAGTTTCTTTCAGAGACATCATACTTAAAATCTGAAATGTGCAAATGCCCGGTTTGCATCAGCCATACGATGTGTGTCTTCTTTCTTCTTGAAGGCACCACCTTCGTTGTTGTATGCTGCCAAAATTTCAGCAGCCAACTTGTCGGCCATAGACTTCCCCGAACGTTTCTGTGCAAACAAAATCAGATTCTTGATACTGATTGCCACTTTTCTCTCCTGCCTGATCTCCATAGGTACCTGAAAGGTTGCCCCTCCTACCCGGCGGCTTTTAACTTCTACAGCCGGTGTGACATTCTCGAGGGCTTTTTTCCATACTTCAAGTGAAGAAACTTCGTTATCTTTCATCCGTTTCTCCACGAGATCAAGTGTATCGTAGAAAATAGAATAAGCCAGCGACTTTTTACCATCTTTCATTAAATCGTTGACAAACCGGGTTACCAGCGTACTATGGTACTTTGGATCCGGCAGAAGAATTCGCTTCTTTGGTTTTGTCTTTCTCATTTTTTTATCTTTTCGTGTTATTTAAATCGGTTGCCCCAAGTCGGCCTTCAGTTCATCCCCGGAAGACAGGAAAGTTCCTTACTCAACCAAACCACTGCAAATAACAATTCTACAACTAGTTATTTCTTTTTCGGTCTTTTAGCTCCATATTTTGAACGACGTTGTGACCTGCCCTCTACTCCGGCAGTATCAAGTGCACCACGGACCAGGTGGTAACGTACCCCAGGAAGGTCTTTTACTCTGCCTCCACGTACCAACACAATAGAGTGTTCCTGTAGGTTGTGACCTTCTCCCGGAATATAAGCATTCACCTCTTTTCCATTGGTGAGCCTTACCCTTGCTACTTTTCGCATAGCCGAATTAGGTTTCTTGGGAGTGGTAGTATAAACACGCATACAAACCCCACGACGCTGCGGGCATGAATCAAGTGCCGGAGACTTACTTTTCTCCACCTTGCTTTGTCTTCCTTTTCTAACTAACTGTTGAATCGTTGGCATAAATACCTGTACTTTATTTAATTAATTAATCATTGCAAAAACGGACTGCAAAAGTATGTTAAATTTTATTAAGAACAATGATTTTCAGAAATAAAATATAGCGATCTCTGAAAATGGCACGCAAAAGTACTATTTTTAAGAGAAAGACGAACTTTTTCGCCCTATTTTAATTTAAAATTAAGATTAAACTGCCAGTGTCAATGAGGAGTTACATCCTTTCCCTGACCAGAGAAACCAATGGTTCAACCAGGCGCTCGATCAACCGCTTGTCTTTTGTAACAATCTCTGCAACTCCCTGCATCTCCTGGCTAAAGGGAAGTTCCCGGTTATAATTGGTGTTTAGCTTTTCTGACAACTTAATTTCAGCAGTATAGAAAGCTCCATCTTCATTTACAACCGGTACCATAGAAATATTGGCTACTTCACCCGGCACAATACCATACTCCATGTGTGGATAATTATCAAGTTTGATATTCACTCGCTGACCGGCTTCTATCTTTCCTGCACCAGCTATGGGAACAATTGCGCGACCGATAATCTCCAGTTCCTGTGACGGAACCACCGTGAACACAACATTTCCGGAAACAACAAACTGATTGGGACTCCAAAAACTGGTAAAAGATACCTTCCCAGATATAGGGCTTTTTAAAATATATGCCTGCTCCCACTCTTTGAGCTGGTTGGTAAGATTTTCAAAGCGTTCTTTTAAAACAGCAAGCAACTCACTCGCCGACTCGGCCTTAAGAACCTCCTGCTCCAAAATTTGCTGCTGAAGATTATTCATGGTTATTTGCGTGTTCGCTAATCCTGAGATGGCATTCTGCCAGGAATACTTCTGTTTCAACATGGCTGCTTTCGACTTTTCAAACTCCATTTCAGACATGATCTGCTGACGATGAAGAAGTGAATCACGTGAAAACTGACTATATGCCAGCTCATAATCCTGGCGTAGAACACTGATCTGGGCTCTCGATTTCTCAAAATAATTACGGTAGTCTATAATCTGCTTTTGAAGTGATTTTATCCTTTGATCAAAGGGATTATAAGTAAGAAAGGTCTGAAAACTACGCACCTGAATTATAAAGGCTGAATAATAAGAGTGGTATTGCCCTAAGCTATAACTTTCCCCGAATGATCCCTCACTAAAATTCTCTGGCTCTTCAAACCAGCATTCAATAGAATCAAGCTTCTTTAATAATGCATAGGCATCTGAATAATTAGCGGGATTCTCAATGACGCCAAGTAACTCACCTTCATCAACAAACTGATTGTTTTCCACAAAAATATGATCCAGCTTGCCACTTGACTTCGCTACAATTTGAACCGGAGGATTTTCAGATAGAATGATCACCCGGGCTGTAATCAAATCAGGATATTTAAATAAATAACTTCCGCAAAGCAATACCATAACTACCAATAACATAATGGTTATCCCCCACCGTACAATCCAACGTGGAGGAGTTCCTAAGATCTCCTGAACCTCATCAGAACGAATTTCTATATGATCAAGATTTGACATGAGACGCTGAATATTATTAGACGCTGATTAATTATGAATTATAATGATTTTATTATGGTTTCTGATGACTGTGATTGATTTTAACTGGCTATGATTGGTTATTGTAAAAAATGGAAACCATACCCAAGCTGATTATAAACCTGATAGTAAGCATGTATCATTCGTTTGCTAAATTCTGAATTTTTAAAATTATCATTCATCCCCTATTTTTACCTCCATCAAAATTATATCCACTCATAAGAATCTGCGTCTTCTTCCTTATTCTTCCCCCGCCCGGGGTCTCAATTTCCCAATTCCAACTGATTTCTCACCAGTTCAAAATATGCCCCCTTTCTGGCTGCCAGTTCATGATGCATCCCTGATTCCACAATTTCACCTTTATCGAGCACAACAATGAGGTCGGCATTTTTCACAGTACTTAGCCGGTGAGCAACCGTAACGACGGTACGGCCTTCAAAAAAAGCGGATAAATTTTCCATGATTACTTTTTCATTTCTGGCATCAAGAGCATTGGTAGCCTCATCGAAAAAGAGGAATGCCGGATTTTTGTAGACTGCCCGTGCAATCAGAATACGCTGTTTCTGTCCCTGACTCAGACCTGATCCTTCTTGTCCAATTTTTGTGTTATAGCGCAAAGGAAGGCTTTCGATATACTCTTCAATATTAGCAATTTTAACCGCCTGAATCAATTTCTCACGATTCGGATAATCCTCAGCAACCGCGATATTATTCGCAATTGTATCAGAAAAAATAAATCCGTCCTGCATGACTACCCCACAGTTACTCCGCCACATTTCCATGCTGAATTGGGATATATCTATCCCGCCAATTTCAATGTTACCTTCGTAAGGGGGATAGAAACCGAGCATTAGTTTTATGAGTGTGGTTTTACCACTTCCGCTTGCTCCAACTATTGCAGTAACTTTGTTTCCGGGGATAGAGAGCTGAATATTGTTCAGCACACGAGGTGATTTAGGCCCTTCATAATGGAATGTCACACCGGAAAAGGTGATGTCTCTACGTACCGGTAGTTCATAATTTTTTTGAATTTCAACATTCTCTTCATCTTGGTGCAAATGGATTTCACCCAACCGCTCCAGACTGATTTTAGCATCCTGCCCTGCCTGGATAAAACCGATAAATTCATTGATTGGCCCATTTAACTGACCTATAATATATTGTATAGCCATCATCATACCCAGTGTCATATTCCCCTCAACCACGCCTTTAGCTGCGATAAACGAGATGATAATATTTTTAACCTGGTTAATAAAGATGGACCCTGCCTGTTGGTATTGATTCAGGATCAATCCCTTTACACTAACCCGAAACAGTTTAGCCTGGATACGTTCCCACTCCCACCGTTTTTGTTTTTCACAATTATTCAGTTTAATCTCCTGCATCCCGGTAATCAGCTGATAAACATTACTCTGATTCGCAGAAGCTACATTAAACCGTTTATAATCAATTTCCTTACGTTTTTTCAAAAACAGGAGTATCCAAAGTACATACAATCCACTGCCGGCATAAAAAATGAACAGTATACTCCAGTCGTAATAAGCCATGACAAAACTGTAGATAACAAAAATAAATATACCAAATGACATGCTAACCAGATTGCCGGTTAAGAAATTCTGGATGCGTTGATTATCATCGATACGTTGCCGGAGGTCGCCAATAAGTTTGGTATCGAAAAAACGGATAGGGAGTTTCATCAACTTGATCAGGAAATCAGAAATGAGAGATATACTAACGCGTGTACTGGTGTGTAACATGATCCAGCTTCGAATAAATCCAACCGCAGTCTGACTCACGGTCAATACTAACTGAGCAATCAACACCAACACTATAAAGCTCAGGTTATTAGTAGTGATACCCACATCAACGATTGCCTGTGTTAAAAAAGGAAAAACCAAGCTGAGTATACTACCGGTCAGGAAGCCAAGCAGGAGTTGGGTGATCAGCCTTTTGTAAGGTTTTAGATAAGAAAAAAGGTAAAAAAAACCGGTTTTATTCACTTTTTCTCCCTCCTCCACATAAAACTCAGAGGTAGGTTCCAGGAGAAGTGCAATACCAGCAGGTTCGCCATTCTCCTGAGTAGATGCCCAGTACTTCACAAATTCATCCCGACTATATTTTAACAATCCATGTGCCGGGTCTGAAATATAAAATATTGCATCCTCTCCTCTCTTCCCAAAAGAAGAAGATTTTTTCTTTATTTTATAGAGAACAACAAAGTGATTCTGTGTCCAGTGGATGATCGCGGGTAGTGGAACATCAGTAAGTTTACTTAGTGAAATACGTACTCCCTGGGTTCTAAATCCGACTTTTTCAGCAGCATCGCTGATGGTGAGCAATGAAACCCCCTCGCGTGTTTTCCAGGTAAGCTCACGCAAAGTTTCCAGTGTGTAATGTTTTCCAAAATATTTAGCCACAATCCGCAGGCACGTCGGGCCACAGTCCATGGCATCGGGTTGAAGGTAATGCGGAAATCTTGGCATAGCTCTGTTTTGAAGACAAAGGAAAAAAAAACCTGCAAATTTTTTACTATCGAGTTACAAGTTTAATGTTCTGTAGTAATAATTCCAAATTGTATTCCCCTTCAAATTACAAAACAGCCGTTAATCCTGATTATATGATAATCAATCTACGCAATATGAAAAATTTCTTTTCCGACACAAAAATCTTAAATAATTGGCTGATAAGAATCAGAATATCCGGTAATGAAATGACGAAACCGGCATTAGAAGGGATAGTAATATATACATGACGATGTGTCTGGGAGTTTCAGGTTAAAGGTAAAGGAGAAATCAAAATTAGTACAACTCATTTCGAACCCCCTTTACCTTTTATTGCTGTTTAATAAACCGACCAAATCATGGAAACCTGTTCCTGAAATGAAGTCTCAGTTTCATCATTTATTGAGACTATAAAGTATACCAACATTGATCCCGAGGTAAGAAATTGATTCACCCTCGGAAAAAACAAGATTATATTTCAGGTTTCCGCATAGTGAAAGAACATCACTAATTTCGTATAAAACGCCTGCAGTAGGAGCAATTCCAAAATACATATCAGATTCAGAAATACTTTCTCCTAAAAATTTCATTTTAACCCCGTAACTATAAAGTCCGGCATCGGCACCAACATAGGGTTTGATTTTCCCATCACCAGCAGGATTAAGATGATACTCAAACAACGCTGTGACTGGCACCATAGAGCTGGAAAAATCTTCAAAGTCGGAACCAAACTTAGAGTATCCGAGGTTCAAACCTACCGCCATGTTTTCCTGGAAAAAATACTTACCAACCGCATGAATCCCAAAACCAGGATCAAATGCATCGCCAAAATCACCCAGCGGCATTTGGAGCCCAACTGTACCTCCAACCTGAATTTGTCCTTGTACACTTACTGCAAAAAATGCGAACAAGCCTACGAATAGAAATTTAAACTTTTTCATAAAATTCATTTAAATTAAAAAATAAAAAAAATTTATTGTACAATTTATGACTTAAATTGATAAAAAACAATACTTCCCCGCAAAGAAATAAACTAAGACTGTTTTTTTTTGTCAACATCTGGTTGATAAAGCCATAAACCAGAAAGAGGTTACTTGCCATAAAGCCTTTCAAGGGCTTTGAAAAATGAATAGAAACACATTGCATGGAATAGTCTGAAGAGACTGTTTTAAATTTAACAAAATATACCATTTTTGTTACCTTTAATAAAAAACTAAGAGACTGTTTTGATTTTGTTTTTTAGAAATATTTTGATCTGTTTTTTGCTCAGACAAGGCAAAATTGACGCGAATAGCCATAGCTATTTAAGGAAATTTTGCAGCAGTATGAGTGAAAAAGA